>JBHLKK010000022.1:0-18995 GCA_048886745.1 Candidatus Hodarchaeota archaeon
TCAAGATTTTACAAGTCCTTGAAGGGGTCGTGGTCTAACCAGGTAGGACGACGGGCTCCAGATGTCCTAGGCAATGGGTTTGCTGACAAGCGGATGAAGAGCCTCTGGAGCGGTCCACTCCGAAGAAACCCGTTGGATTAACAGACAGATCGTTTGTTAAGACGAATTGTGGGTTCAAAGCCAAGATAAAAAACTTGGAGAAAATCCCACCGACCCCACCAAATTGTGTTTTAAAGGACACGTTCTAAACAATAACTCCTCCAAAAGAAGTGGAGGGAAAGATCAAGGGGATCAGAATGAAGGGAACACTAACACATAAGATATTGAAGGAACATCTGGTGGAAGGAAGTCTTGAGACAGGTAATGAAATTGCCGTAAGAATAGATCGAACCCTGACTCAGGATGCTACAGGAACTATGGCATATCTCCAGTTTGAAGCACTTGAAATACCCAGCGTAAAGACCGAACTATCGGTCAGTTATGTAGACCATAATACGCTTCAAACGGACTTCATGAATGCAGATGATCATCTATATCTTCAAAGCGTTGCAGCGAAGTATGGGATTTATTTTTCAAGACCAGGTAATGGTATTTGCCATCAAGTAAATCTTGAGCGGTTCTCCCGACCCGGAAGGACACTGCTGGGATCAGATTCCCATACGCCTACAGCAGGCGGAGTAGGGATGCTTGCTATCGGTGCAGGTGGATTGGATGTAGCCGTTGCAATGGGTGGAGCTCCTTTCTATTTGGAGGTGCCACGTGTTGTAGGTGTTAGACTGACAGGAAAAAGACAGGCTTGGGTTGCTGCGAAGGATGTTATTCTGGAAGTCCTTAGAACGACTGGTGTAAAGGGAGGAGTAGGCAAGATTCTGGAATACTTCGGAGACGGAGTTGAAGACCTAGATGTATATGAAAGAGCCACAATAACAAATATGGGTGCCGAAACAGGGGCCACAACGTCAATATTTCCTTCAGACAAAGCAACAAGAAAGTTCTTCGTACTGCAGGAAAGACTAGATGACTGGGAAGAACTGATACCCGACGATAATGCACAATATGACGAAATCGTTGAGATTGACTTATCACGAATAGAACCCTTGGTGGCAACGCCACATAGCCCAGGTAATGTATCCAGGATTCGTGAAATAGAAGGGTTGAAGGTTCAACAAGTGGCTATTGGAAGCTGTACTAATTCATCGTTGAAAGATCTTATGATAGTAGCAGCCATTCTGAGGGGTAAGAAAGTCCATCCCAATCTAAGTTTGGTTATTTCACCAGGTTCACGGCAGGTTCTTGAAGAAATAGCAAGAAATGGTGATTTGAAAGACCTAATTTCATCCGGTGCCCGAATAATAGAAAGTGCATGTGGGCCATGCATTGGAATGGGGCAAGCACCTCCTTCTGGTAGTGTTTCCGTGAGGACATTCAATCGGAATTTTGAGGGACGTAGTGGTACGAGGGATGCTGAACTATTCCTTGTGAGCCCAGAAACAGCGGCTGCAACAGCCATATTTGGAGTACTAACAGACCCACGTAAGTTGGGCGATCATCCCGAAATCAAGATACCCGATAGAATCAAAATCGATGATGGAATGATATTGGCGCCGTCCTCCAGTCCTGAGGAGGTTAAAATAGTTAGAGGGCCGAATATCAAACCACTGCCACAAAAAGGTCCGCTTGAAGACGATCTGCATTTTGAGGTATTGTTGCACGTAGGAGACAATATAACAACAGATCATATTATGCCTGCTGGAGCTAAGATACTCCCTCTAAGAAGCAACGTACCTGCAATTAGCGAACATGTATTCGAACGGATTGATTCCTCCTTCGCCTCTAGAGCTAAGGAGAAAGGTGGGGGTTTTATCGTGGGTGGAGGGAACTATGGACAGGGTTCCAGCAGAGAGCATGCAGCCCTGGGTCCTATGTATCTTGGAGTGAAAGCAGTAATTGCCAAGTCATTTGCCAGAATACATAAAGCCAACCTGGTTAATTTCGGAATCCTGCCTCTGGAGTTTGATGATGAAAGGGATTATGATTCTATCGATCAAGGTAACAGAATTGAGATCAAAGGAATTAGGAAAACATTAAAAACAGGACAAACAAGAATAGCTGCCAGGAATACTTCAAAAGGAACAGAATTATACATGAGGATTGACCTTAGTCCACGATCTAGGGAAATCTTACTAGCAGGTGGGCTTTTAAACTATATAAGAGAATCATTCCACTAAATGGCGAATGAAGGAGTGGCAGATCATGGCAAGAAAAGCGATAAGAGAATATGACGCAAAGAGATTGCTGGCCCAGTATTTACCAGAATATGCAAAAGGGAAGTTTTCTTATCCGGGAAGAATAGTCTCTGTAGGTCCCGAGACCGATATGAAGAAGCTCATTTCCGAGAATCCCTGGCTAGGAACCGATAAGCTGGTGGTCAAGGTAGACCAATTGGTAGGAAAGAGAATGAAAAACGATTTAGTTTTATTGAATGCAGATTTTGAAGAGGTAACCAAATTTATTCAAGAGAAAATGAACAGCACAGTGGTTGTAGGTGACCTAGAAGGAGTTCTGACGCATTTCTTGATTGAACCGTTTGTTCCCCATGAAAGAGAGTATTTTGTAGCCATAAGGGCCACACGTGAAGGTGATATAATAAATTTCTCGACCGAGGGAGGAATAGATATCGAAGAAAAATGGGAAAGTGTTGTCTCCATTGAAATTCCAATACTTGAATCAATCGAAAAGATCGATATTTCTGGTCGGCTTCCGTCAGAGCTGTCTGGTCAAGTGAGTGAGTTGTTTAATGAGTTCTTGAAGGCATTGTACAGACTTTATGGTGACCTTGGTTTCACATACTTGGAGATAAATCCCCTGGTCTTAAACAACAGCACATTCATTCCCCTTGATTTAAAAGCAAGACTTGACGATACTGCGGCATTTGAAATGGCCGGAAAGTGGGGGAATTTGGAGTTTCCAGCCCCATTTGGGAGAGCGCTTACTCCCGAGGAGCAGTATGTCAATGACCTAGATGAAACAACGGGGGCTTCACTGAAACTTACAATTCTTAATCCCGATGGACGCGTGTGGTTGTTGGTTGCTGGTGGAGGAGCAAGTGTGGTATATACAGATACCGTTTCAGATTTTGGTTTTTCAAATGAGCTGGCAAATTACGGAGAATATAGTGGGAACCCTGACGAAGAACACACATATCTCTACGCCAAAACGATTATAGACTTGATGACCAGGCAGAGTGATCCAAGAGGAAGAGATAAGATTCTCTTGATTGGTGGTGGAATTGCAAACTTTACTGATGTTGCTCAAACATTTAAAGGAATCATAAGGAGTTTGAAGGAGGCTAAACAGAAACTACAGGCTACCGGAGTCCGAATTTATGTTAGACGCGGTGGACCCAACTATGAGGAGGGGCTGAAACTTATGAGACAGTTGGGAAAAGAATTGGGTGTTCCCATCCAAGTTTATGGTCCTGAGACTCATATGACCAAGATAGTTTCATTAGCGCTTAAAGAATAGAACAACAGGTGAAGACTGATGAGGAAGCCAGATTATGCTTTATTTGATAGAAATACACAAGCATTCATCTACAGTTTACAAGTCAATGCAATCCAAAGGATGTTGGATTTTGACTATATCTGCAAAAGAAAAAAACCCAGTGTCGCTGCAGTTATCGATCCATTCAGACCCGGATTGCATAAGGTATTTTGGGGAAATAGAGAAGTTCTGATTCCAGTCTATGGTAGTATCAAGGAAGCGACAAAGAATCACCCAGATGTCGATGTTATGATTAATTTTGCATCTTTTAGGTCTGCATATCCCACAACTCATGAAGCTCTACACGAAAAAACGATCAGAGTTGTTGTGATCATCGCCGAAGGCATTCCTGAAAGAAAAACGAAGAAGTTGATTGCTTTTGCAGAAAAGAATAATAAGACAATTATTGGACCGGCAACAGTCGGGGGGCTTGCTGCGGGAGCATTTAAGATTGGCAACACCGCAGGAGCTATTGAGAACATTGTTGCTGCTAAATTGTACAGAGCAGGTTCTGTCGGCGTTGTCTCAAAATCGGGCGGACTTCTGAACGAGATTTTTAACATGGTTGCATTAAACTCAAATGGTGTCTTTGAAGGAGTGGCCATAGGTGGAGATAGATATCCTGGCTCCACGCTTTTTGACCACATAATGAGGTATCAGACAAACCCTGAAATAAAGATGATAGTTGCATTGGGCGAGGTTGGAGGCACAGACGAATATCAAATAGTTGAAGCATTAAAACAAGGAAAGATTACAAAACCCCTCGTCATGTGGGTAATTGGAACAGCCGCAACGGTATTTCCAACCGGAGTCCAATTTGGACATGCCGGTGCAATGGCCGAAAGTGGTTTAGAAAATGCTGATGCAAAGAATCAGGCATTGAGGGAGGCAGGTGTAACGGTACCAAATTCATTTGATGACTTCGGAGAGAAGATTCGTCAAGTGTATGAAGATCTGAAGGCAAAGGGTGAGATTCCTGAAATTGAGGAATTTGATGTCCCTCAGATCCCAATGCCCTATCAAGCTGCTTTATCGAAAGGCATTATAAGAAAGCCTGCAAACTTTGTTACCACAATATCGGATGATCGAGGAGAAGAGCCAACATATATCGGAATACCAATGAGTGAAATCATCGAGGAGAACTACTCTATTGGGGATGTAATTGGACTACTATGGTTCAAAAAGAGATTGCCAAAATTTGCAGCAGAATTTATCGAGATTGTCCTGAAAATTGTTGCAGACCACGGACCGGCTGTATCAGGGGCGCATAATGCCATTGTTGCTGCTAGAGCTGGTAAAGACCTTATTTCTGCACTCTGCAGCGGTCTGTTAACAGTTGGTCCGCGATTCGGTGGAGCAATCGATGGTGCAGCACGCTATTTCGGTCAAGCGAAGGATTCAGGCATGAAACCCGCAGATTTCGTTGATGATATGAAGGCTAAAGGAATTTATATCCCAGGAATTGGCCACAGGATAAAAAGCGTAGAGAATCCTGACAAGCGTGTTGAACTGCTTAAAGATTTTGCGCGTAAAAACTTTCCAAAAACTGATTATCTGGATTATGCTCTTGAAGTTGAGAATATAACGACGCAAAAAAGAAACACCTTGATCCTAAATGTTGACGGGTGCGTTGGCATTCTGTTCCTGGATATGCTTAAGGGGACAGGTTTGTTCACAGACGATGAGATAAGAGAAATGATTGAGATTGGATATCTTAACACCATGTTTGTATTAGGAAGGAGCATTGGAATCATTGGGCATATTCTCGATCAAAAACGTCTCAAAGCCGGCTTATACAGACATCCATGGGACGATATTCTCTATCACATAGAGGGAGGGGAGTGATGAGTAGTAAACTACTCCTCCCTTGCAGAAGGAGTTTATGACTATGCTTGACCTCAATTCCCAAACGGGCTTTGGTTTCATCACACGTCAAATCAGGGGACGGTTTACAACGCCCCGGCCCAGTAATCCGCATACAGCGTCGGGCTATAGAGTATATCTCATCCATCCTCCCAATAGGTCATTAACCGTTTCCACATCAGAGAGAGGTGTGCCTTTAGACCTATTGGGATGTTTAGAACAGAATTATTTAAGGACCGCTCAATTCCTCTCCGCCCTTCTGGACGGAGTTTCTGTGAGGTGGTTTAGATGAATAAGAAATTACAGCACCTAAAAGATCCAACTGAGGGGGAACGCATCAAAGTTATTGGTGGCAGACTGCAAGTACCAGACAATCCCGTTATTTCGTTTATAGAAGGCGATGGTGTGGGTCAGGATATAACCAAAGCCATGCTAGTTGTTGTGAATGCTGCAGTTGAAAAGGCATATTCAGGGCGGAGAAAAATATCTTGGTACGAGATATTTGCAGGTGAGAAAGCCAAAGCCTTGTATGATGAGTATCTTCCTCAAGAGACTCTCGATGCAATCCGGAACTACGTTATAGCAATAAAGGGACCCCTAACAACTCCAGTTGGAGGAGGGTACAGAAGCCTCAACGTGACTATAAGACAGGAACTCGATCTATATGCGTGTGTAAGACCAGTAAAAGGCATGAAGGGGGTACCAGCACCAATCAAGGAGCCAGAGCTCGTAGACATGGTGGTTTTCCGGGAAAACATCGAGGATGTCTATGCAGGTATTGAATGGCCAGCAAATACACCTGAAAGTCGTAAGTTTATCGAATTTCTTAGCAAAGAGATGGGAGTATCAATTTCCCCAGATTCAGGAATAGGAGTCAAACCAATTAGCAAGACTAGAACCTACAACATTGTGCGCAAATCAATTAATCATGCGATTGAGAATAAAAGAAAAAGCGTTACGATAATGCATAAGGGCAATATCATGAAATTCACCGAGGGAGCTTTTAGAGCATGGGGATATGAAGTGGCCAAGAATGAGTTTAGAGACTATATAGTAACTGAAGAAGAATTGAACAGCGGCGCATCACAAGATGGAAAGGTTGTTATCAAAGACAGGATTGCAGATGCAATGTTCCAACAAGTACTACTCAGGCCTGCAGAATATGACATTATAGTCACATCCAATTTGAACGGGGATTACATATCGGATGCATTGGCCGCCCAAGTCGGTGGATTAGGAATGGCTCCCGGAGGAAACATTGGCGACTACATAGCTGTCTTTGAGGCTACGCATGGTACTGCACCGAAATATGCAGGATTGGACAAAGTAAATCCAGGATCATTGATTCTCTCGGCGGTTATGATGCTTCGCTACATCGGATGGAATGAAGCAGGTGATCTGATCGAAAAAGCTCTCGAGGAGGCCATACTGCAAAAGAGGGTTACCTACGATCTTGAACGTCAAATGGAAAATGCGACGCTCCTAAAGACATCAGAATTTGCCAAAGCAGTTGTCAGAAATCTTTAAAAAAGGGAATGAAAAGTTATAGGATCTTTCCTTTTTCAAGAATCAACCGTTTGCTGCCATCCAGATAGGTGACTTCCATGGTTGCTCTCGGAACAGTTACAAAATCCCAGTGGACCGTAGATTCGCTAGTTCCCCCATAACTACCGGAATTAAAGCCAATGGCAACGTGAACAGATCCACCAATCTTCTCATCGGTAAGAATGTAGCCAAGGGCCTTTTTGATTTTAGGGTTAAGACCAATTCCGAGCTCTCCAAAATTGGTTGTTCTTACGGTCTTATAGCGTTCAGAGTCTATAGCAATTCCCCGTTCAATGGCTTCTCTGAAGTGTTTTAAACCAACTTCAGCTGTACACTCATCCATAACAAGGCGACCATCTTTGAATACTAGTCTTAGGTTACGCACATACTCTCCTGTGCGCCGTTCTCTTGTAAGAGGACAGAAAAGCGTCCCTTCACCAACGGTTTCGTGAGGAGCGATAAAAACCTCTCCAGCAGGGATGTTGCTCCCCGTATCGTTATTGGCGACATCTTCGTCACTTATCAGGCCATCATCAATTTTGATTGGCCGCCCTTTAACGTGCAGCGTAAGATCTGTGCCCATATCATCATTTATATATACCGTGTCAGCGTTCGTTAGAAGCTCTTTAAGACGTAGGCAGTTGGATTCCAGTTCATCATAGTCTATCAGCATACCCCCAATTATAAGCTCTTCAAGTTCTTCATATGGAATATTAAATTCTTTAGCTGCTTCTGGAGTGGGGTACCCCATGTATAACCAGCGTTTGCTTTCCAGAATCTCCTTTCTTATTGGTTCACTCGACTTTTGGTTTGCAACGATTTTTTCTGGTGGGAATCTCTTTTGGATAGCCGGATTTTTGGGAAGTTCCAAAACAATATAGACATCAATTGCCTTAACTAGTGACAAATAGTGGGCAGGAGTAGGTTCCATGTATTTAGCCGGCACTTCTCGATAGATTCTCTCAGTTAGGTCATCACTGGTAAAGTTAGTAAAAGGTCGGGCGCCCTTCATGTATGCATGAAATGCTATAGCTTCAGCGAGTTGGTAATTGTGGATCCCGGATCTGACAAACAGATTGTCACCCTCTTTTATATTGACAGTTCTTACTGCAACCTGAGCTAATTGTTCGATTTGATCTTTTGTTATCATATTAACCACAGGGAATCATTCTTGTAACATGAATGATAAAAATCATACGGTTTTAGGCTTGAGAGGGAGTAAGATTAGATTTCCTGCAAAGAATTTATATTAAGAGCTTACACATTCCAGCAAATTTCCACATTTAAATTGGATAAGCTACATAACTGGAGCTATCCAAGCCAATCTTTCCATTCATTAATCAGGGGTCAAGAATTGAGTCAAAAGAGTGTTATTTTGGAAACAAGGAATCTTACAAAATATTACGGAAAGAAAGAGACCACTGTTCCAGCGTTGGTTGACGTATCTATGAGATTGTATATCGGTGAGCCAACATCTATAATGGGTCCCAGCGGTTCAGGCAAAACCACTCTCCTCAATCTGATCGGCCTTTTGGATAAGCCAACCAGCGGAGAGATAATCATCGACGGAAAAGATATCACAAGATTGAACGAGAAAGAAATAGTTGAATTGAGACGATATTCGATGGGGTTTGTCTTCCAGTTCTACAATCTAATTGGTGTATTGACCGCCTTAGAAAATGTTGAGCTGCCCATGTTGATTGCAGGTGTGTCTAAAGATGACCGCAAAAGAAGGGCAGAGGATTTACTGGAGACAATAGGATTAAAGGAAAGAGCCAATCATTTGCCAGATGAGCTTAGCGGTGGCGAACAACAACGGGTGGCCGTGGCACGTGCACTTGCCAATAATCCTTCCATAATACTTGCAGATGAACCTACCGGCGATCTTGATAGTAAATCTGGAAAGAAGGTAGTCCAACTCATGGCGAATCTATGCCGTAATAGAAGTATTGGCATGATTATGGTAACGCATGATGAAGCTATGTCAAGACTGACAGATAGGATCATTCTTCTTCAGGATGGCAAGATCGTGGGTGAGAAGAGACCTAATCAGGAAGACTAAAGATGCGAATGTATGGTATATCATTCAGGGGAATGAGGAAAAGAAGAACTCGCGCAGTACTGACCATGATCTGTATTCTGATTGGAGTTACTGTTTTTTCAGGCACAAATGTGGCTGCAGATGGCATTCAACACGCTTACGTGAGTCAATTACTTGAGACAGTGGGGGACGTTGATATCGATATTAGAAATGCAACATGGGGTACAATAGAAGATATTAACGAAGTAATAGCGCAAGTTGAGAGTGTAGAAGGGGTTCAGGCTGCATCACCACGGATCACAGAAACCCAATCATTTGAGAATAATGGAACATCTTATCAATTTATATTGCTAGCATTCGATCCTGTAGAGGATGGTATTTTTGGTGAAATTGATCCCCAGTCAGCTATCGAAGAAATGCATAATAATAACTGCTTGATAAACGATTTTGCCTCTGAAAGATATAACCTCACTACGGGAGATACAATAAACCTAATTATTATGGAATATACACCCCTCCCCATTTTGAAAAAAAATGTCACCCTACATATTAGAGCTGTTGTAAATGTTACGGGGAAATTTTCTGGCGGATGGATCAGTCCGACTGTCTTGCTTGACTTAGCAACAGCCCAGCAAATTTATGATATGCAGGGAGGGGGAAATTACATTGCAGTGAAGGTCAGAAATGTTCTGAAGGTAGGAGACATTGTCTCCAGGATAGAGAATTCACTCGGATCCAACTATTGGGTATACTCTCAAAAAGAGCAGATACTGAAAGACGCTGAAGCAAATGTAGTCATGGTTAGAGTTGCCATGTCAGTATTTGCAGGCATATCGCTTGCTGTCACCGCAGTTTTGATTGTTAACGTGATGTTAATGAACGTTACAGAGAGAAAACGTGAATTGGGCATTCTAAGGGCAATAGGCGCATCAAGATCACAGATCTTTCGACTCGTTCTCTTTGAAACAACGGTCTATGGAATCATTGGTTCTCTAATTGGAGCTATCTTTGGAATTCTGCTTAGCACATTAATGCTGCAAATCGCAAGTCAAACCTTCGCTAATTTGGTGAGCTTGGGAGAGATTCAGCTGATTATAAACCCATTCACGCTTTTGCTGAGTTTTGGAGTAGGGATGCTTTTTGTAACTATCGGGGCAATCTACCCAGCATACTCAGCGGCTAGGATAGATGTTCTGGGCGTCATTAGACCCAGGATGGGGGGTGTTAAAAAGCAAAAGGTAAGCAAAAGTATGGTATTAGGAGGAATAATACTCATCGTAACTGGATATTTCCTTTTGGCAAGCTTTGGCTTGGATTTAATGATGACACTTCTTATGATTCCTGTGCAACTGACGGTAACAGCCATGGTTACAGCGGGGCTCATTCTTGCATTTGGAGGGGCCCTATATTATGTTGCTAAAGGAATTGTACTAATGCTCAGGCCTTTGGTAACCAGTTCACAGGCAATTATTGAAAGAAACGTATCCAGAAACAGACGCAGGACTGGATTAACATTCACCATGATTACAATAGGCTTGGTATTTGTTGTATTTTTCAGTTCGCTTTCAGGGACCCTGCTTGCAACATTCTCATCTGCGATAAAGATCTTTGTTGGAAGCGATATTAGGATATCAACCTCAGAGACAACGCCTTTCGCCTATGATCAGACCATAGAGAGCATTTCCGGCATCTATTTATCATCTCCATTTGTTCACATGGGAGAATCCCTGTCGAATCATACGGGGTTCTATGTAGGTATGATTTTCGTAAATGCATCAAAATATCATAGGATAGTTGAACAGTTCACCACTCTTAAAGGACCTCCAACCGAAACAGCATTCAATCAACTTCTTAGCAATAACATGAGCATCATAATTTCAGATGATTTGGCCGATAATAGGAGCATAGAAGTTGGGGACTCTTTATGGATAACCGTGTGGGTGAACTTGACCCAGATCCCGGTGGAATTCAAAGTAGTTGCTACAACGAATAGTTTCTATGGTTTCCCGCAATACATGTTTGAAGTGCCAGGCTATACTGATACATTTGGGGTTTATGCAAGTCTCGAAACACTTGCAGAATTATTCAACATAACCCAAGCACGAGATTTTATGGTTAGGGTCGAGAATAACGTAGATTCAATTGAAGTTGCTGAGGATGTTGAAAACAGATTAGGTCTAGATTTCACAAATGTGGGAGTGATCTCATCAGAAGAAAGAGAGCTACTTATTGGAGACATTGTTGGACAATTCATGAATATACTTTACCTCTTCGTTGGTTTTGCGTTGGCTGTGGCAGCATTAGGGATGACCACCAGCATGATTGTATCGGTTACCGAGAGGAAGAGAGAGATAGCCATTTTAAAAGCTGTCGGCATGAGCAGGGGACAAGTCATGAAGATGATTATGGGAGAAGCCATAGCGATAACTATTATCGGCGTTGCCGTTGGCATAATAGGTGGCTTATTGCTATGGTACCTATTCTTATCTCAAGTAGTCTGGCAGTCATCAATTATCTTTTTCCCAATGCCTTTTGTGATACCTTTGGAAACGATCGTTATTGCAACAGTTATATGTATTTCAATTGCTTTAGGGGCCTCTTTTTATCCCGCTAGAAAGGCGATGGCTTTGGAAATAGTAGAGGCCATGAGAAAGTAGAAAATAATTACAGATTGTTCTTCTCTTCTATTTCTTTCTTGAAAGAGGTATCAGTTTTTGGATAGTGAACCAACATGAGAAGCATAGCAGACAGCAGTGCCAGTATTGCTCCATATATGAAGGTAGCAACAGGATCTATAAATTCCCACAGTAAGCCAGCAAAAATACCTGCCGGTAATGTTGCCAAACTTATAGCTGTATGGAAAGTACCTAGAGCTGTTCCTCGCAACTCACTTCCCACCAGATCAGAAGCTAGTGCTCTCTGCGTTCCTTCAATTAACGCATTAACCAAACCATAGAAAGCAAACACGATAATTAGTAATTCCAGAGAGCTTGGGAGAATTATTGCTAGGCAAGTTATTGCGAAGAGCACATATCCCAAAAATAGAATAGTCTTCCTTCCAATCTTATCTGAAATCATGCCAATAGGGATGGAAAACACAGTGTATACTACATTAAACCATATGTATAGCAGAATTACAATGATAGTGACAGTTTCCGCCGGCAATATGTCCCATACCTTAAGTACAAAAAACATATAGGTGAAATTGCCAAGTGCAAAGAGTGTAGCCACGAGTATGAAGAATCGAAGATGGCCAGGTAATGCTCGCAAGCTAATACTAAGAGCTGTTGGTCTTGGTTCCCTTCTGATCTCTCTCACAAAGACAAGCGGAACAAGCGCTAGGAAGGCTATCACTCCTGCGACCAGGAGAATTGGCGCGAAATCCCATCCCAGAAACCAATATAGAACTAATGCAATTGAAGATCCAAGGATTGCACCAGCTGAATCCAGTGTTCTATGAAAGCCAAATGCTTTTCCCCTAATCTCTTGGGCTGCTGAATCAGCGATTATGGCATCTCTAGGAGCAGTTCTCAAACCTTTTCCAATTCTTTCAACGGGTCTTAAGGCGAGCATATGTACCCAAGTTGAAGAAGCCGGAAAAAAAAGTTTTGAGACAGAAGAAGATCCGTAGCCTGCAACTACGAAGGGTTTTCTCCTTCCGGTTTTGTCAGACAAATATCCTGAGATGATTTTTAGCACTCCGGCTATGCTATCACCCAATCCTCCAATCAAACCTACAGCAAGGCCCGCACCGCCAATTGCGATTATAAATAGGGGGAGTATTGGTTGAATCATGTCACTGCTTACATCAGTAATAAAACTCGCTATTCCCAACAGAATAATATTGATACCTAATCCGCGCAAAAAGCCCTTTTTCATTGGATCTCCTTCTGCACAACTATTGAAAGTAGGATGAATGGCTTATTTTTAAATAGTTTTCCTAAAACCCAAAGCCTTTAGAAAAACATCTTCGACACCATATTGCTAGAAACATTAAATAGACGAAACACCAATAACTGTACCTTTAGCAGAGCCTTAATACATTTTACATTTGGAGGGAAAGAGTTGATGCTTGGACGAAGAACTAAACTGCTATTATCGGCTCTAATTCTGATTTCTATGTTGAGCAGCATTCCCGTCTCAAGACAGCAGAGCCAGTGGACCGAGCCCACAAAAATCATATCTGATTATAGCCGTAGCATATCCCTGGATAGAGCAATCTGCATAGATTCTTTAGGTAGCGTTCACATCACATGCTTTGATGCTGGAACCGGCGCTATCCTATATGTATATAACAATTCAGGAAGGTTTGCAAGCACAGAAGTCGGTGTAGGCATCTTCCCGGCCATTGCAATAGATTCCTCTAATAAGATACATATCGCATATGTAGGACTTGATTATAGCCTTGATAATGACTTTGAGCTTTTCTACACGAACAACCTAAATGGATCATTTCTACCACCACAAAACCTGACAGAGAATAGTATTACAGATTCTTTACCAGATATTGCGATAGATCCCTCAGATAATGTGCACATAATCTATGAAGCTAATTTGACTAATATCGGGATTTTCTATCTAAATGATACTGGTGGCTTTTCTGGAGTGCCAATAAGAATTACAAATGAAAGCTATTTGGAGGAATTGCATCCGACCATAGCTGCGAACTCATCCATTGTGTATGTGGTTTACTCAGGGAATACAACCACCGATGTGAGCGACATTCTTCATACAAACAGCTCTCTGGGTTTCTTCCCTAATTCAACAAGAATAAATAGTCCGAATGAAACCAACGCCATACCCTCAATAGCTATTGATCCCAGTGGAGTAATACATCTAGTTTATGAAGGAGTAGGTAGTGGCACCAACTATGTCTTTTACGTCAATAACAGTGATGGCTTCTTTGGAACGCCAATAGTCGTGGCCAGTGGCGATGTTGGCTCACCATCTGTTGCAGCTGATTCCTCGGGTTATATTCACATTGCTTATGTCGGATGGGATGGTCAGGATTTTGAGATCTATTATGTTAATGGAACGTCTGGCTCCTTTGTAACACCAACTGCAATAACGGATAACATAGGAGAGCAAGATTTACATCCCTCGATTGTCGTGGACGAATTTGGATACGTTCATGTTGTCTATGTAAAAGGGGTTTTCATACCTCTGGTAGGGGCTGTTCGAGGCGAAGTATTCTACGTAACAACATCCCCTTATCCGCCAACCGGAATCACCGAAGGGTTTCCACTAATAATGATTATAATGATAGCGGTGATTGTCATTATCATTGCAGCCGGGATAGGATTAACCTTATGGAAACGGAGACCAAAAGAGGATGCTTTAATTGGAGGATGGACCAAGAAAGATTAGACATCCTCAGAGGTTTAACTGTTCAACTAACAGCCGGTGGGTATGTTGAGACTCAGCAAGGATGACTATTACCTAGGAATCGCAAAGGCCGTTTCTGCTCGGTCAACCTGCATAAGAAGAAGGTTCGGTGCTGTAATCGTACGAGATGACGCTATAGTTAGCACCGGATACAATGGTGCGGCCAGAGGTGTTGTCAATTGCCTTGAAGTTGGCTGCCTAAAAGACGAAGTAGGTGCACCAGAGTATTCAGGATACGACTTCTGCATAGGAGTCCATGCAGAAGAGAATGCAATAATAAATGCAGCAAGACATGGCGCTTCTGTGAAGGATGGGGTACTATACATATTTGGGGAATACGTCAAAGACAGAACATTCACTGAAGCTAGGCCATGTGAAAGATGCAGAAGGGCAATAATCAATGCAGGAATAAAACATGTGGTAACCAAAAAGATGGACGGCTCCATCGGGAAATACAATGCTGAGAGCTGGATTAAGGAAGATACAGAACGATACCTAAACAGACTTAAGAAAGAAAGAGAAGGTCGAGATCAAAAAAACCATTGATCCAAGGCCATTATGAACCGCTGGATTTCTTTTCCAATATCATCTCGGCTTCGCGGAATATTCTTTCAATATTGTCTCCCGATAGTCCTGTTGCTTGCTCCATTTCCATTTTATCTTGTTCTAATAGATCTCGTAGAAACATTATTCCTAAATCTGAAAAACGTCCTATCGTAACTTCATCGACCGTTCTCAGCACCGTTATTGGATAAAGGTTTTTTTGCTCAATCATGTCTCTAAGACTTCCATTTTCAGGATAATTCCAGCAGACAAGTGCAATTCCACGGCATTTTGCGTACTTTTTCGAGGCTCTTGAGGCTTTTGCGTTGCTTATAAGCCAGACTTCATCAAATTGTTTCCCCTTTCCCTTTTCCCAACCTTCCACAATATCAAGAAAGCGGGCATAGGTAACTAGAACCTCTTTTATCTCTATATGTTGACCTCTAGTATTTCGATATTTGCATTCAATCATGAACCTTTTTTCTCCATCTGCTGACGGTTTGGTAGCAACAACATCAATCTCGTGCTTTACGCATAGACCTCTTACATATTGCCTTAGTTTGACCTTGTAGCCATGCTTTTTTAGAAGCTCTCCAATGAAGGTTTCAAATGGGTAGCCAGTAGGTCCAAGGCGCATAATGGCGGTTTTAAGACCATAACGACATGCAGAGCAGGGATCATTCTCAGCTAGCAATTCGCAAGCCATATCCATAATCTCGTCCGTTTTCATACCATCATATACCTTCTTAGAGACGGTTTCAATTATTTCATCTGCCAGTCTCTTGGAGGCTCCTGCTCGCAATAACGTTCTGCGTATCTTATTGGGTTGGAATTCTTCCATTTCACCTGAGGCTTTTCTAACCAACATCTGGATACCTCAAAAGGGTAAATTCCATAGGTCGAATTGGTACACAATGGAGTTACCTGTATAGTTCTTGTAATTTTCCATAAAAAAGTGTTTAGAGTAGGGAATTCAAAAGATTCGGAATTTAAGAAGTGGTCCCGCCGACCGGATTTGAACCGGTGACCCCTACTGAAGCATTACCAATCATCAGTAATGCTTTCTCGGTTTCTGCTGTTTGAGCACAGGTTGAGGTGCACAAGACAGGATGTCGAGCGCTACAGCCGAGTGCTCTGCCACTAAGCTTTCGCCGCCGCAAGCTTTTGCTTATGGCTACGGCGGGCTGGCGGAACCATAGTTAATTGGTCAAGAATTTTTATTTAAACTTGTTGCTTTCAAAAACTCGAGGCTTCGATAGAAGAAAGTTTAAATAAGATTTGCTAATAGCTAATTCTTAATGATGCCCGGGTGGTGTAGTTCGGCCTATCATCTGGGACTGTCAACATCTTTTATCTGAAACACGGCAGAACTCCCAGGACTCGGGTTCAAATCCCGGCCCGGGCGCCACAAAAACCAAAAGTCCATCAAATGCTCCTTAAATAATTAGACACTCAAATTGCAGGAGAAAGCTCTACTGCAGGGAAGGCATTTGCCTAAAGGGCGATCATTCAAGTATGAGCTATGCAAAGACCGAAGAAGATTTACGATATATTTATAAGTAACTGATTCTTCCATTATGCCAACCGCTGCGCTTTTTATAGGAACTACTTGTGATTGGAGGCTCCCTAAGAAATTGGTTAGTCCTTTAAATTGCCTAGAAGTGTTGTTACTTGAAAAGGCAGATGGCAAACTGAGGTGGAGCTATGGCTAAGGAAATCGATAGATGGGAATTAATGACAGCTTTCTTTGAGGAGAAAGGACTAGTAAGACAGCATCTTGATTCGTATAACGCATTCATCAAAGAAGGACTTCAGCAATTGGTAGATGAAGTTGGCAAAATTGAGCCAGATATTGAAGGATATTATGTTGAGTTTGGGAAAATTAGGGTAGAAGAACCAAATGTTACCGAAGCGGACGGCTCGATAAAGAAAGTGAGTCCAAGTGAAGCACGTATCCGCAATTTGACATATTCAGCTCCAATATACCTGGAAATGACTCCTGTATTCAAGGATTTTGAGACAGGTATCGAAGAACGTGGAGAAACAATCGATATCTATATTGGTAGAATACCCATAATGCTTAAATCTGAAAGATGCGGGCTCGCCCATTTGAGTCCTGAGAGTCTCGTCAAGGTTAATGAAGACCCAAGGGATCCGGGCGGTTATTTCATAGTCAATGGATCAGAAAGAGTATTAGTTACTCAGGAGGATCTGGCGCCCAACAGAATATTAACTGAAGAAGCAGGAAGTAGCAGTTCAGCAACTCATGTGGCGAAGGTTTTTTCAACAGCTCGTGGTTTTCGTGCTCCGGTAACCTTGGAAAGAACAAAAGATAGTGAACTAAAGGTTTCTTTTCCATCGATACCTGGAAAGATTCCTTTGGTAATTCTTGTTCGAGCTCTGGGGGTTATTACGGACAAAGAAATTATGGATACCTTCTCTGAGGATTTTGAGATTCGGCGCGAACTCATTCCGACCCTTGAGGCAGCCACGCCCATATATGTCCCCAAGGATCGCGTTGAAACAAGAAGAAACGCCCTGGACTACATCGGCAGGAGGGTCGCCATTGGTCAAACCATTGAATATCGACTTAGACGTGCAGAGCAGGTGCTGGATCGTTATCTCCTTCCTCACATAGGCATGAAAGAAGAAGATCGTGCTAGAAAGGCATATTATCTTACACAAATGGCCCAGAGACTTGTTGAATTAGTTCAGGGGAAAAGGGTCAAGGATGATAAAGATCATTATTCAAACAAAAGATTGAAACTTGCAGGCGAGCTCTTAACAAGTCTTTTCAGGGTTGCTTTCTTGAATCTAGTTAGGGATGTTAAATATCAGCTTGAACGGACCGCTGTTAGAGGTCGTAAACCCAACATTCGGACAGCTGTAAGAGCCGATGTCATAACCGAAAGGCTCAAACATGCATTAGCCACAGGAAACTGGGTCGGCGGAAAAGCAGGTGTAAGCCAATTATTAGACAGAACAAACTACATATCAACCCTGAGTCATTTAAGAAGAATTGTCTCTCCCCTGAGCAGAAGTCAACCTCATTTCGAGGCACGTGACCTTCATCCTACCCACTGGGGCAGGATATGTCCCAATGAGACTCCTGAGGGGCCAAACTGCGGACTCGTTAAAAATCTTGCCCTGATGGCTTACATTTCAGTAGGAACGGATGAGGGGGTTGTCGAAAATATCCTGTTTAATTTGGGGGTCTATCCTGCAGAGGAGGTTATTAGGGACAAAACGAAGAGAGGAGCTCAAGTATTTCTCAATGGGAGATTAGTCGGTGTCCATCCCAAGGCAAAAGAGTTCATTGAGAAAATGAGAACGATGCGTAGAAAGGGAGAGATTCACGATGAAGCCAACCTCGCATATGATAGTGAGACAAACGAAATTCAAATCAATTGTGATTCAGGAAGAGCCAGAAGGCCTTTGATAATTGTTGAGGATGGTGTACCTAGACTCAAGCCTGAACATTTAGAGCAGTTCAGAAACAGAGAGATAGTCTTCAGCGATCTAGTATCAAAAGGCATTATAGAATATCTAGATTCAGAAGAGGAAGAGAATGCGTTTATTTCTCTTGACCCCAAGGATTTGACACCCGAACATACAAATCTTGAAATTGCACCTTCAGCAATACTTGGAATAACGGCATCAACAACACCCTTCCCCGAACATAACCAATCTCCCCGTAATGTCTACCAGGCAGGAATGAGTAAACAAGCTTTGGGCATATATGCCACAAACTATCGGCACAGAGTCGATACAAGAAGTCATCTGCTACATTATCCACAAAGACCGATCGTAAAGACTAAGGCGATGGACTCTGTGGGGTTCGCCAGCAGACCAGCCGGTCAGAACTTGGTAGTAGCTGTTCTCAGCTTCCAAGGATATAACTTGGAGGATGCTTTGGTTATTAACAAGGCATCAATAGAACGAGGTATTGGAAGAGGAACCTTTTTCAGATCCTATGAGGCAGAAGAAAGGAAGTATCCAGGAGGTCAGGAGGATAAATTCGAAATTCCTGAGAAAAGTGTTCGAGGATACCGTATAGCTGAAGCCTACCGTCATC
>JBHLKK010000023.1:0-18941 GCA_048886745.1 Candidatus Hodarchaeota archaeon
TCTGCGACAAACAGCCAAACGTAAAACGAAAGTTTCCCATATGGGTTGGGAGGACTCGCAGGAAGCTCCATCTGTGATAGTGGGGTAGTTCACGGTTGTGGAAAGGGAGATTACGCACCCCACATGGGATTGGCCTTCCTTTTTATTTCAATTAGCTCATCTAGGACTTCCAACTCGTCAACAGAGAGTTCGTCTTTGAAACGTTCTTTGAAGAGTTTAACATCTTTTTCTGGCACATCAACATATAACACATCATCCTCGTTTATCTGCCGACCAACTGTGGCTCCCTTAATTGAAATGGCCACAGCTTGTCCGGCCTCGGCAGAAGCAACTGTCTCTCCTTTGTCCTGAATCTGAAGAATAACTCCTGCTCTGCTTCCATCATCTTTTATCAGGTAGACCTTAGAGACTATCTGCCCTCTAAGAACATTAACGCCAACAATCGCCGGTTTGCTTTGCCGAAAAATATATTCTGGAATGATTTTTACCTTTCCTGGTTTTACCGCTGTTTTTAAAGCCTCTCTCTTTCGCTCTTCTCTACTCTCAAATAGCCAGTTTTCGTATTCTTCAAATAGACGGTAAATTATCTTCTCTTGGAGTATCGGAATTTTATACTTGGCAGCTTCTTCCTTAGCATCAGGCAATACTTTGACATTGAATCCAAGAATAATAGCCGAAAGCGGGTCACGCTCCTTAACAACTTCGGCCTCAACTATATCTCTTTTTGAAATATCTCCCACGTCCGCTATTCTAACAGCGATTCCTTGATCCTGTAGATATTTTAAGATAGCCTCTAGGGAACCTAGCGTGTCTGCTTTAAGTATTATTCCTGCTTTGTCTGTTGATATCCTGATTCTTTCAATCTCGCTTAATATCTCCTTCTTTGCTTCTTCAATTTCTTCTTCTGTATTTGCAACAATTAACGGGGCTCCAGCAATAGCGCCCTCAAGGGCAGGCGCTGCTATTTTGACCCCCGCGGCCGCTGAAACCTCCTTTACAGGATCAAATCGTTCTCGAGGGTCACGTATTTCGTCAAGAGGTTTTGGAAGCAGAAGTGCCCGTATCTTAGTTACCACAGGATCGCTTAGGCTTCCCACCACGACGATATCTCCCTTGTGAATTATCCCATCATAGATGACAGTATCGACTGTAATTCCAAGACCTGGTTCTTCCTTGACCTCCAAAACTGTTCCCCTGCCCTCTTTGGATGAAATCTCCAGACGTTTCATCATATATTGTTGGGTAAGGCCTGCAATCACCATCAAGAGTTCTGCAATCCCTTCTCCAGTTTTTGCGCTTGTAGGCACAATGGCGACGGTCTTAGCAAAATCTCCTACTCTGTCAAATCTTTCGGATTCAAAGCCTATTGTTGAAAAAGCCCCAACGATTTCGTATATTTTCTGATCAAGGTTCTTCTTAACATACTCTTCCTGTTTCTTTATGGATTCCAAGAAAGATGTTGATTCTTTATCTTTCCATCCGGGGACCCTATCTATCTTATTTGCCGCTACCAAAAACGGAGTATTTCTTTCCTTCAGGATGTTAACGGACTCGTGTGTTTGAGGCTGAAATCCTGCCAGCACATCAATCACAAGAATGGCGATGTCGCAGACACTCCCGGCTCTTCTTCTCAGATTCATAAATGCCGCATGTCCCGGACTATCCACAACCAGTAATCCTGGTATTGCAACTTTGATCTTGAATTGATTTAGAAGATCTTTTGCTATGGCAGTGATAACGGAAGTGGGTAAGAAGCTAGCTCCGATATGCTGGGTCTAGCATGAAGTAGCCCACGCTACTACATTATACCCCCTGCCTCTCGAAGCTGGACTACTGTTCCTCTTATCTTATCTAGGAGGCTTGTTTTACCCACATCTATATGGCCCAAGAATGCTATAATGGGTTGTCGTATCAAGTTAGCTCATCCTCCATCTTTCATCTAAAATCCTTAAGAATATCGTCTTTTAGCTTATATCGATTAACGAATTGCCATTACCTAAATTAAACTTATGCTAATCTCTTTAGAGCGACCAATATCAACACTGAAAGCACAATCGAAATCGACACGAAGACCAATCCTAAATCCAACGCGAAACTCTCAACAGCATAAAAAAGCGTGATCATTTGTGCCACAAGTCCTATTATGAAGACTATCTGGAGGTTCCTCAGAAAGACATTCTCAGCCTCGCTAACTTTGATCCCAAGAGCATCTCGCTCTCTTGAAAGCGAATCCTTGACCTCTCCAATAATCTTGAACAGGCTTTCATAAAAATCGAAGCCATGAAGGGCGCGAATCATTTGCCTGAGGAGTTTTGTCTTAAAAACACTTGTGAAAATAAGCCTGGGGGTTCGAGTAATTTGGAGGTCGCTATTAATTTCCAACACAAGTTCATTGACTTCTCGTTCAATATTTTCCAGTCTGTCTATCAGGTCATCCAAACTGATTTCTTTTAGCTCTCCATGTTCATATTCTTCATATCTGTAGAGGATTTCCTGTATTTCTAAAGATTTAGAGTTGAACTCTTGAAGATGATTCAGAATAAGATATCTTTGAACATTTCCTATTTCAGTCGCAAAAATCACGTCAATCAGAGTGTTTTTTATGGATTCGGGGTCCGTGAATTCCTTACTTGGAATAACACAATTTCCAGGGTGAGTGATATATACGCAATTCCCCTCATATGGACTCAGGTTATCTACGTCCTCTATCACGCTGGCATAGTTCTCTGGGTCTAGAAATTGCCATTTATCACTTCTTGTACATATTCCTAGGGCGTGTTTGAAATATCTACCACTAACATCGAAGTCACTTATAGGGACATCAGGTTTAGTTTTCCACAAGATCCAAGTGTGGTGCCAAGGAGACGCCTTCTCTCCTAAGACTTTCTTCTGTCGTTTGATATTCGCTCTAAGAAGATCAATTAATCTGGAGGCGAATGCATCCAATTTAGCCTTCATATTCGTTCCATCGGTCAAAATAATACTTGTCGGGATTGAGGCCATGATAAGCTGCCCTATTCTCATGTAGTCTTCAAAATCCAATCTTGCCTGTAAGACTATGACACCCTCGGGATAGATATGGGCATCAATCTGAATTTTACCTTTTATTTCAGGATGGGCCTCACAAACAAATTTATCCCTATCCAATTCTATGCATATTGGCAGGAAATAATGTCCGGTCACGGCAATCCATTTGAGAGGCATTCGTTCTCCTTCAAAATTCTCAAAATAATATTCATCATAAATACTGCCTCCAAACTCGCTATTTGATAGAACTTCTGATGCCTCTTCATTATTGTACTTCAAGAATGTTTCATACAAGTTCCAGAATATGAGTGTTGTTTTGAATGAAATCTCATCAGAGGTCAATTACAAATTACACCTCATTCCTGTTTCTGTTGATAAGAAAGGACTAATTCAAGGAACCATCCCCGATCATCCTGACCGTAAATTTCAAACCCAAATTTCCTATGTAAATTTAGAGAATGGTCATTGACGAACTGCAGATGTGATCTTATTCTACCATAGCCTTCTGATTTTACTTGATTTATTAGCTTTTCAAGAAGCTTCGAACCAATACCCTTCTCCCTATGCTTGTCACAAACACAAACTTGATACAACCAAAACTCTCCTTTTTTGGCTGTATTTGGAAACCCGACAATATATGCAATGATTTCTCCGTCCACTTCGTAAACGAAAAATGTATTCTCAAAACAGCGGGCCAAGAATTCATATGTACCATCTACGCTGGCTCTCAATAGAGGAGAGCAGTTTTCAGCCAGTTCAGTGATTCTGAATTTGTCTTCAACCTTTGCATTTCTTATTGACATGAAAAGCACCTCTGGCTAGGGCAGAAAAACTCAATCGTCTTCTTCGGTTTTTGATTTTTAACTTTATTGGTGTGAGGTGGTACAAAAGGTTTGAAGCAAAAAGAAGAAATATATATCATATATTCCTAGAAGCACACGTTAACGGGTGGTTTTGATGAGTGGCGTTGAAAGAACGTTGGTTTTGATCAAACCGGATGGAACAATGAGGAGATATATCGGGACCAAAATCTTAGAAGAGCTTACTGATCAAAAAGATCTAAAAATCCTTGCCTTCAAGGAGCTTAGAGTTTCTAAAGAACTTGCAGAAAAGCACTATGCAGTTCATAAGGATAAACCCTTTTTTAACGGTCTTGTTGAGTTTATCAAGGTTGGACCAGCGATTGCGATGATTATCGAAGGCGTCGATGCAATTCAGCGGACAAGAGGGTTGTTTGGAAACACATTCAGTCATAAAGCCGATTTGCATACTATAAGAGGAAAATACGGGATTTGGGGCGGAATAAATGTCGTTCACGCCTCTGATGCGCCAAAAACCGCCTCATATGAGATAGAACTTTGGCGTAATATTACCGGTCTAGCGGTGGAAGATTCCAAACTAGTAAAGGAAAGAATTAAGGAGTATACATCAAAGTGGGGTCTCGATAAAAAAGATTATACATCGGAACTGAGAGAAATCTGTAGAAAAATCGTGAATACAAAATCTAGAATTGAGCACTTCAAGAGGGAAATGGTTGAATTATTGAAGAAGGAATGTCTTGACTCTTCTTCAAAGGATGTTGAGGCATTAGTTAATGCAATCGTAGTATCTATTCTCACATAAGACTTCATTTTTTTGCCGATAGAGTTAAAAGGGCGATTCAATAGTCCTAAATTCGTCTATGTTAGCAGAGAGTGAAACAAATGGTAAAAGTACACACATGTGTATTTTGCGGTCACGATACTGAACCTGGAACGGGTATGATGTATGTTCATATTGACGGAAGTATCAAGTACTTTTGCTCCTCTAAGTGCCGGAAGAATAACCTTTTTCTAAAAAGGAAACCGCGAAAATTGAAGTGGACCACAGCATACCAAGCCAAGTAGAAGGAGATTATCTAGCTCTAATTTTCCTAGCCTCTCTCTCGGTCTCTCTAAGCATAAGATTATCCCCTAGTCTTATTGGCCCTTTAACGTTTCTAGTAATAATGCGCCCCCTATCTGGTCCTTCCAATACACGTACCCGTACTTGAATAATCTCGCCGGTGACTCCTGTACGTCCGATGATCTGGACTACCTCTGCTGGAATACCTTCCTTCGATTCCATTTAGTTTCTACCTCTTTATTCCTTCAACTCCCTTGACTATCTCCTTGATCAAAGACTCTGCTTCTCCTGCCTCAACCAACGCGATTGCAGCTGCAGGCACATCGATTCCTGCAGCAGTTCCCAGTTTCAATTTGCTTGGCACATAGATATATGGGGCTTTCTTTTCTTCACAGAGAAATGGAATATGCGCAACAACCTCTGGGGGCTCCACATCTTGGGCTATTACAACCAGCTTTGCAGTTCCTCGTTCTATAGCTTTTGTGGCTTCATTGCTCCCTTTTTTGATCTTTCCTGTGTCTCTGGCTATCTCCACTGCTTTATATGCTTTGTCTGCCAATTCTTCTGGTACCTCAAAGCGGACGTGAACTGGCTTGGACAACTTATACACCTCCTTCAGGCTACACCCTCATCATTCATCATTGCAGAATAACTTGTAATTTGCAATGTTCTAATTCTACTTTCTAATAATTTTAAAAGCTTTCGATTTTTAGCTATTTTAGTGTTCGATTTGCAAGATTAGAAAGCTTATACCCTCTGAGTTGGAGCCATTGGCCGGTCTTTCCACCGACAATGACCCTTGCGTCCTTTAATTCATCTACCGTCTTTGCTCCGACCAAATGCATGGTAATTCTAAGTTCTTCTATCATTATATTGAGAGTATCAATTACGTTATTTATATCTCCTCTGTACGCCGATTGGAGCAATGGAAAAGCGACACCAACAACGCTTGCACCCAAGGCTATTAGCTTTGCTGCATCAAGACCAGAGCGCACTCCACCGGTTGCTATTACTGGCAACTTAGTTGATTGAGCCACCTCGAATGCACTCACTGCAGTAGGTATGCCCCAGTCCCAAAAAGTCTTTCCTATACGATTTCTGCCTACATCCCCACTCTCCGCTGCGCGATATGTCTCAACTCCTGCCCAACTAGTACCTCCGGCCCCCCCCACATCGATTGCAGCTATGCCGGACTTTTCAAGAGTCTGTGCTTCTTCCCTTGCGATACCTGCACCTGTTTCTTTTGCGATTATTGGGAGACTAGTCTTTTTTGATATTTCCCCAATCACATCAATAACACCCGAAAAATCAGTTTCTCCTTCAGGTTGTATTGCCTCCTGCAGCGCGTTTAAATGTATGGCAATTGCATTTGCATCTATCATCTTCGCGGCCTTTTCTACTTCTCTTAGGTTGTACCCTCTGGAAAACTGTGGAGCACCCAGGTTTCCTATAATGAATGCATTTGGTGCTATTTCGCGCACTACTCCAAAGGTATCAGCTAATCTCGGATCTTCTAAAGCGGCTCTTTGACTCCCAACACCCAACCCGATGTTCAATTCTTTTGCTGCTTCCGCCAACGTTGCATTAATCTTTTTTGCAATAGGATGTCCTCCAGTCATTGCTGCAATGATAATGGGAGCGTCTAAATTGTGATCAAGGAAGCCTAAACTCAGATCAACATCCTTTTTTGATATTTCAGGAATTGCATTATGGATTAGTTCTATGTCTTCCAGTCCAGCAGTCTTATCATGTGCTTGGACAGGCTTTTCCAAACATATCTTTATATGATCCAGTTTTCTGGGCTCTACCTGTGTTTCTTTCACTTTATTTTCCCAACCTTTTACATGTGTACCCAAAATGTCCTTTCCTGTCAATGCGGATTTTACATTTCCTGGTTTGGTAGCGTTTATGATGTTTACCTCTATACCCCTCTCTGCTATTTCTACTAGCTCTTTTATCTTTCCTGCCATTCCACCAGTAACATCCCCCACATCACTGGTCTCCAGACGAGATAAAATCTGGTCGAAATTTCTGGGCGTGATCTTGCGGATAAGCTTTGCATCTTGATTTTGCTTAGGGTCGGCTGTGAAAATACCATCAACATCGACACCAAAAACAACTCTTCTAGCTTTTAGATGTATTGCAAGGTACTTCACAATCTGGTCTCCTGAAAGAATGGCCATCCCCCACTCTTCATCCATGACTGCATCTCCATAAATAACAGGAATAAAGCCCTTCCTCATGTATTCCCTTACTGGAATGTTGAATTCTGTGATTCTACCACGTCTAGTAATAACACAGCTGGATGGAGGAATTGATATGACAGGTATATTCTGTTTCAGAAATGCACTGATTACTATTTGATTAAGCTGCTCCATAGCTTTGTGCGTTTCTGAAAACCCTATAATTTGATTTGGATGATGGAATCCTTTATGAATCTTGTATTTTTTGGCCACAGGGTGGCCAAATGATCCCCCACCGTGAACTATAACCAATCCCGCGCATTTTGCTGATGCGACCTCTTTTGCAATCTGGTTTACCACTTTAGGTTTTACACTAAATGGCTTGGTTTTGCTTGTTATGACACTACCGCCCAGTTTTAGAATAATTGGCTTACTTCTCAAATCTAACTCCCTGTTGTGAGAATTTTGTCTTAATGGGTTCGCCCTTTGCTTTCTTTATTGCTGAGGCAATTGCCTGCTGTTTTTCATGAGTAGAAAGTGCAATTATGCATCCTCCCCCGCCGGCACCAGTAAGTTTTGCGCCGTATGCTCCAGCCTCACGTGCTATATAGACCAATCGGTCTAATTCAACTGTTGATACTCCCAAAGAGTATAGTAATCCTTGGTTAATGTTCATCAACTCTCCAAGGGTCTTCAGATCACCATCTGTGATGGCCTTCTCAGCCTTTCTGGTTAGATCAGCTATTGCCTTCATAATATGGTTGATCACTGTGGGGTGCCTGTCGTGACGATATCGAACTTTTGCTACCCATTCCCCAGTGTTTCTCTCCTTCAGTGTATTTCCAATTACCAGAGGTACTTCGCTCTTAACCTCTATATACTGAATCTTTCCTCGTTCATATGTCATAACTCCCCCAAATGTCGCAACAGAATTATCCACTCCTGAAGGCGTTCCATGTACGGCCTTCTCTGCTTCGAAAGCAATACTCGATATTTCCTCTTTCCTGAGTGAAATACCCAAAGCGTGACCCACGGCGGCTACTGTTGAGACTGCAATAGCCGCAGATGAACCCAGACCAACACTCAGAGGTATTTCAGAACTAATCTCGACCTTTAATCCGATATTCTTCTTCCCCTTCTCAAGAGTCTTGCTGCAAGAAATCCAAATGGGCCTAAGCACTGATAGTGTCTCAGGGTCCACTTCGGGTGAAACCTGTAGGGATAGGGGAAAGACTCCGCTAATTCCGAGATCTGATCCAAATATAGTGATGTAATCGTCGTCTGTTAGCTCTACTGTTGAGTACGCTCGTATATCAAGGGCTGAGACTAATGCAGGGGTACCATACACAACGCTATGTTCTCCCGTTATTATACACTTTCCCGGAGCTGAATAAGTAACCTTTGACATTCTACTCCCACTTTGCAGTAAGGAAGGATATCCATCAAGAGATTTATATTTTTCTCCCCAAGAAGACTCAATGCGAGAGGGTGAGATAATTCAAAAACCTCTTTATCAAGCATCTTGTAAAAGGCAACATCTTAAGTTCTTTTTAAGTGGGCTTGAAAATCGTCCACTGATACAGATAACTCCCCGTCCGGTGGAATCTCTCCACGTTCTCGCAAAAGCTGTCTTGCTAAAAGCCAGTATACGGTAGAGAGCGCTTTACGTCCTTTATTATTCGTCGGAATTATCAGATCAATGTTCGTGGCATTACTATCGGTATCACATAGCGCAACAACCGGCAATCTGGTTTTGACGGCTTCTTTTATGGCTTGGCTGTCTGCTCTAGGATCAGTTACCATGATTATGCTTGGTTCTATATAGTCCTTGGAGGTAGGATTGGTTAAAGATCCTGGTATAAATCTGCCGACCATGGATACTGCTCGTGTTACGTCACAAAACTGCTTGGCTGGTTTTTGACCATATTGCCTAGCAGATATTACTACGATCTCCTCTGGATTGTATCTGGCTAGGAATTTGGCAGCTACCCTCAGTCTCTCGTCAGTTCTTTTGATATCAAGTACATAGAGTCCGTCTGGACGAACTCGATAAATAAAAGGTCTCATTGATTTTGTCTTAACCTGGGTTCCAATGTGAATACCATTCGCAAGATATTGGTCCAAGGGTATAAGAAGCTCTTCTTCCTGTGTTTCCTCTGGCGTGGTTTCTGAGATGATCTTTCACCTCCAAACTACTCAAGAAAGCTTGTAAAACAAGTATTTAAAATTTCAGTATTTCATCTATCAGCTCTTTTGCTTCCTTGTCCACGGTCACATGAGAAATAAACATTCTTCTACAACAGTAACGTTTTATCTTTAAGTCGTTTAACACACGATTAGGATTCTCGTTTTGCTTTATCACTCTCTTTTTGAATTCATCCCATCTATCGGCAATGAGTTTTCCGCATGTAAAACAGCGTACAGGTATTATTATGGTAATCTTCCTCCATAAAATTGGAACGTATCAATGGAGATGAACAAGTCTGCCTTTTAAAGATTTTTCTTTTTAACAAAATAAAGACGAATTATTTGAAAGACAGGAGCCATTAGGTTTTGAGGACAACTTTTTCATCGATTAACTGCTTCTCGGCTGTTGCTTCCTCGGTTGTAATCGGAGTAGTGGCAGGTGTAAAGATCGCTTGTCCGGCCATCCAGAGCTCACGCTTGAGGAGATCTCTTACTGCAGCTCTAATAGCTTCACTTCTACTCAGATAGAATTCTTGTCTTACCAGCTCCTCTAGCTCATAGATGTATTTCTCCGGAATGTTAATACTTATCACTTTCAATATTTTCATCCTCCAATAATTTACGACCCTCTTGAAATCTTAATAAGTATTGTATCGATTTTCTGTTCTCCTATAAGATTCCCTATTTAAGGCGCCTTTTTTGTCGGTCTTAATTCCAAGATTCTATTTTTTGTCGCCTTTATCTTATTCCTCCCAATAAGACTCCACCTAAAAGAGCAGGCTAATTTGCTGGTAGAGGAAATATTTGAATGTGGATTTTAACAATACATAGAAGCCCCAAGTTCTCAAAAATAGTAGCAAACGGAGCTATTTTTTGGTGTAGATTAGATGAGAAAGAACCATCAAATGCTTAATTGCTTCGATCATCTATAGGATTTTTGCTTCCTGGCTCTTGCGCTATGTCCTCCGAATTTCTTTGGCTCCGTTCTTCGAGGATCACCTACGAGCATTTTTCTGTCATATTGAATTAATTCCTCTCTCAGTTTAACATTCTTTGACCAGTTTGCCAACCCTCTCGCAATTGCTGTTCGTACAGCATCTGCCTGACCCATGTAACCTCCACCATGGACTCTTACATGAATATCGATTTTCTTAGTTACATCGTCTCCTGCTACCAATAATGGTTCCATTATCTTTGATCTAGCAAGTTCAGAGCCATAGATTCGAAGTGGGACATTATTTATCCGCACCATTCCTCTGCCCTTGCGGACAGTAGCTCGTGCAATTGCAGCCTTACGTTTTCCGCTAACCAAAAGAACCTTTGTCATGTTCTTATTCCTCCATGGATGGGTTCCAGCCCAATTCCTTAGTTAGATCATAAACTCGTATATATCTGCCTTTGATTCGCTCTATAGAAGCCTGAGGAAGTGTTTCTTTTAGTCTATCCTCAATCTTATCCGGAACGCCTATGTGCACGATGAGGCGTTTATAGGCTTGCTTTCCTCGTGGGGTTTTGTGGGGAAGCATACCCCTAATCGTTCTTTTCACAAATCTATCGGGCCTGCGGTTATGAAACGGACCTCTCCAGGGGGCAGTAAGAGTTCTAATGCCAAATCTTTGTTTGTATCTTTCCAAAATACTTCTCTTATTCCCCGATATGACTGCTTTTTCAGCATTGATTACCATGATCTTCTCGCCTGCAAGAAGGCGTTTTGCAACAGTGGTTGCCAGTCTTCCCAAAATCAGATCAGAAGCATCAACTATTTTGTGTTTTTCCATCAATTGCCCCCCTTATTTGATTATTAGAACATTGGTACCGTTTGGATTTCTAGTCATCAATTCCTTTATTGTAATAGATTCGCCGCCAGCAGTTTTTATTTTCTCTTCAGCCTGCCTGGAGAACATCAGTGCAGCAATAGAAACCTTATGATTCAATGAACCCGATCCTAAGACCTTCCCGGGAACAATAACAACACTACCCTCTTCCGCATGACGGCTAATCTTTGAAAGATTGACGGCTACTCTGTCTCTTCTTGATTTTTGGAGCTGTTCTGCTATCGTTCGCCATATTCTTTTCTTGGTTTTTCGTAGACTTATGATTAGGTGCATCAAATTTGGATCGGTAGGTCCTGTAGGTTTTGGCATAGACTCACCTCTTTACTTTGGCTACACCCACGAGTTCTATGAACTCTTCTGCTTTTTTCTCCAATATTTCGGCTGCTTTCTCAACAATTTTGCTTGGTGGTAAAGCACCTGTTGATTCGACATCGAATATGAATGTAGATTCATCCCAAGATATATGAATTGCATCATTTTCACAGGATTCAACGCATGATTTACATAGGTTACAGCTCAACGCATCGTGTAACATAAGAGTTCCATTCTCTTGGCGAAGTATGTTTTTTGGACATGACTTAATACATTCTTCACATAGCTCACATTTGTCCAACTCTATATCGATTATTGGCTTGTATCTATAGGAACAGCCAGATACTGGTTGATATTTGGCATGTACTCTACCAATCCCTAGCCTTGCATATGCTTCAAGCACCAGTCGCTGGCCTTTTGCCAGCTTAACTAGTGGTATTTTATCGCTTGCAGGAATCACCTTAGGATCTTGGGATTCTAGATCTCCTGAGTAGACAATCATTCCGCCTTCTGTTGCCTCTTTATTTATGGTCAGTATTACTTGGCATTGAGCACACCCAGATCCATTGCATGAACATGCGTTTGGAAGCAAATATGAATCCAAATCCGTTACAAGAGGGATAAGTCCAAGTCTGTGCACCAAAACTTCATCGAACAGAGGAGACGTATTTTCAACTATCATTACGTCATCTATTGTCATAGATGGCACTTCAGATACCATAATTCGTCGCAAAGAGTTGGCGAAAGCTGAATCAATACCTTCTACATAGAATTGGATATGATTATCATCTTTTTCAAGAATCCGAATCTTCAATCTTTTCCACCGACAGTTTCCGCTTTAAGGCAGAATAATGGAGAAGCGAAAAGTATATTTTAAGCTTTTCATTTGTGCTGAAATTCTTGATTCGATAGAGCTAGATCGACTTGGATTCGGGATTCAGATGCTTCAAAGCAAAACGCACGCTCTGTCTTGCCTCTTGACTTGTAGTTACGCCAATGGTTACCGCAGAGATATTATTATGGTGTCTGATGTATTCAAATGCCGCTTCCGGCTCAATTTGTCCTGCGGCAAGAACCTTCATACCTATGAAGAACTTGGTAGAACTATCAATCATTCTTTCAAGTTGAGTTTTATTTTGCATTGAATAACCTTTGTTGTTGAAGGGCACCAGAACTACGGGGCAATCTAACCCCTCGTTCTCAACGAAGGATATTGTGTCAATGGGTTCATGAGTAGCTATCCCAGGTATGGCTCCAATATTCCGAATTTCGTTCAATAAATCAGATAGTGTTTTTCTGTTCCTCAAATCCGCAACCTGTCCATGAACGAGTATGATTCTTGCATCCATCCTTTCAAGGATTTCAATACCTTTCATAATATTATTTGGTGGGGTACTTCCAATCACAATGAAGTCAGAATACTGATCTTTTACAATACTCGCAGCCGCTGAAATTCTTCCTAAAGGTATTATATGTGCACCTCTGCTCCCTGCATCATATGCATCCATCATTAGTTCGGCCATTGCCTCCGGATTGTGGAGGAACTTCTCTCTCCAAAAAAGCGCATTTATGCCAAACTGCCCCGCTCCAAAGAATGGGGATGATCCTATTGACACTAGCGGGATTTCCCTACCCTCTATACTTGTAAATAACATCCAAACCCCTCGATGAACTTCTCTAAGTTTTATATCCTACCTTGTATTAATTCATTTGTGCTTGCCTCTAAGGAGAGTAGGTCTATGTACGCTTGGATGAAGAAAGAAAGAGGGCCTGGAGCGGAACTCGTCAATGACGTGGATGTGCCAAAAATCGGAGCAAAAGATGTACTCGTCAAAGTTATTGCCTCCTCGATTTGTGGAACTGATCTCCATATTTGGCAATGGGATGAATGGGCACAGAATAGAATAAGAAGAATCCCTTTGATTCCTGGACATGAGGTAGCCGGCGAAGTTGTGGAGGTTGGTAGGGAAGTTACATCCATTCAAGTTGGTGATCTAATATCGGCGGAGACACACATTGTCGATTTCATGGATTACCAGTGTAGAACTGGTCGGATGCATGTTTGCCAGAAAATGAAGATACTTGGAGTTGATACAGACGGTGTTTTTGCAGAATACTTCTCTCTTCCAGAATGGAACGCATGGAAGAATGATCCCAAACTGGATCCTTTTCTAATGTCGATCCAAGAACCTCTGGGCAACTCTGTTCAAACACTTCTTCCGAAAGACAATGTTCAAGATATCGCTGGAAAAAACATCGTCATTTTGGGCACCGGTCCAACAGGACTTATGGCCATAACCGCTGCAAAGGCGTTTGGCGCCCAGCAAGTCATCGCCACTGGAGGTGGAGCCAACAGAACAAGAATGGAACTGGCAAGGAAAATGGGAGCGGATATGGTTTTAAACGCCAGGGAGGAAGGAGATAATCTTATCAAGATAATAATGGATGCAACGGACGGTGTTGGCGCTGATGTTGTTTTAGAAATGTCGGGTGCTCCTTCTGCCTTAAGACAAGGATTGGAAGTGCTCACTCCTGGGGGAAGGATTTCCTTGTTGGGAGTATTTCATCGTCCCTTTGAGCTAGATTTCACGAATCTGGTCGTTTTCAAAGCTGCTAAGATATATGGGATAACTGGACGATTGATGTTTGAAACGTGGTTTCAGGTAAGGGGATTATTAAGAATTCCAAGTTTTCGTGAGAAGATAACTCATGTAATCACTCACAAGGTGCCCATAAGAGATATTGACAAAGGCATGGATTTGCTCACCTCCAAGCAGGCGGGGAAAGTTGGCTTAGAGGTCAAATGGGAATAAAACATTCAAATTGATTCTCTGTTAATCCTGAAAACCTAGAAACAAGAACTTATTTATAAAGTCTCAACTCTTAGAGTTAAATTCGTATCCACATACAAATATCCAAGCAGAAGATGATAGGAGGCCTCATGAATGCGGGACTCTGTATCCTTCCTGGGAGAGGAGTATGGAGAACTGGTGAAAAAGAACCTAGAATGGAGAATGATGAATCTTCAAGGTCCTAGCCTACCTCACCCTATCGTAAATGGCAGAAAAATGCTGATGCTTTGCTCAAACAACTATCTGAATCTCAGCAATCACCCAAAGCTCAAAGAGGGTGCTTTGAGAGCAATTGAAAAATACGGAGTAGGTCCTGGCGCAGTACGCCCAATAATTGGAAATATGGAAATACATAAAGAGCTTGAAGGAAAACTTGCGAATTTCAAAGGTACAGAGGCTTCGCTCGTTTATCAGAGCGGCTTTACCGTGAACTCGGGACTTATACCCCAATTGATGGGGAAAGGGGATATAATTGTTAGTGATGAGCTGAATCACGGCAGCATAATCGATGGTGTTCGCCTGAGCAGGGCAGATCGAGCAGTATACAAACACTGTGATGCACAAGATCTTGGTGAGGTGCTTAATGAGGCTGAAAAGAAGAAGTACAGACGGGTACTCATAATCACAGATGGCGTATTTAGCATGGACGGCGACATCGCTCCTCTGGACGAGATCGTAAAATTAGCCAGAGAGCATGGAGCAATGACCTACGTTGATGACGCTCACGGTGATGGTGTGTTGGGTGAAAACGGAAAAGGGATCGTCCACCATTTCCGTTTGGAGGGCAAAGTAGATGTGGAAATGGGAACATTCTCCAAGGCCTTTGGAGCCATGGGAGGTTACATTGCAGGAAGTGAAGATCTCCGGAATTTTGCTCTAAACAAGTCAAGAACCTTCTTGCTTACCACGGGCCTACCGCCGGCCCTTTGTGGAGCATGCATTGCTGCCCTTGAGGTTATTCAGAATGAACCACAATGGCTAGAGAGGTTATGGGATAACACGAACTACTTCAAAAAAGAGCTTAATGAATTGGGATTCAACACTGGAGATAGTGAAACCCCCATCACACCAATAATTCTCGGGGAAAGTGAAGTGACCAACAGATTTAGCGATCAGCTATTCCGTGAGGGAATACTTGGAACACCCATTGTCTTCCCAATGGTTGCACGTGATAAAGCGAGGATAAGAACAATAATGAATGCTGGCCTTACAAGAGAGGATTTGGACTTTGCGTTAGATGCTTTCGAAAAAATCGGAAAAGCTCTAAAAGTCATTTAATATTGTTGAAAGAAAATGACGCCATACGTGAATAATGCAGTTCAGCTGTTGGGGAATGCTCATTCCTCCAAAGATCGATCTGCAAGACGCACCGCGCTTGACATTATTGAGGCAATTCTTGAAAGCGTAAACCCTGAAAAAGCCATAAGAAGACATATCAGATTGGAAAAAGAGAAGCTATCGGTCAATAATTACTCTGTAGATCTAGCCGAGACTGACAGGATTTTTGTAGTGGGAGCAGGTAAGGCAAGTGGGGCCATGGCAACTGCTATAGAAAAAATCCTGGGCGATCGAATAAACGATGGAATTGTAAATGTTCTCGAGGGTACAAAAGATAAGTATACAACTCATTCAATCGAACTTAATGAAGCAGGACACCCCATCCCGACAGAAAGCGGTGTTCGAGGGGCTCAAAGAATAATTGAGCTTGCAGATTCTGCAGGAGATAGGGACATAGTGATATGTCTGGTGTCTGGTGGTGGTTCTGCCTTGTTACCACTTCCCTCTCCTCCAGTTAAATTAAAGGAAAAGCAAGAGCTTACCGATCTGTTGTTGAGATCTGGAGCTAATATCAAGGAGATAAACACTGTCAGAAAACACATCTCAAGAATAAAAGGAGGACAGCTGGCCACCAAAGCATATCCTGCCACAATGTTAACTCTTATAATCTCTGATGTTGTTGGTGATCCTTTAGATGTCATATCTTCAGGTCCAACCGTCCCGGATTCGTCCACATTTGCTGATGCGCTTCGCATTTTGAGGAAATATGAACTATGGAGCAATACTCCCAAATCCATTCAAGCAAGACTAAAACAAGGATTAGAGGGAAGAATACCTGAGACACCAAAACAATCCGACCCCGGCCTTCAGAAAGTGCACAACCAAATCATTGCCAGTGGGAATTTGGCGATTGAAGCTGCCGAACAAGAAGGGAAAAAGTCTTCGTTAAACACACTCATTCTTTCGTCCCATGTTGAAGGTGAGGCAAAGCATTTTGGGACCTTTTTGGCAGCAATTGCAAGAGAAATAGTCCTCAGAGGAAATCCTATAAAGAGACCTGCCTTACTAATTGCTGGCGGAGAGACGACCGTCACCCTAACAGGACAGGGAAATGGAGGACGGAACCAGGCTGTTGCCCTAAGCGCAGCCCTAGGAATTGACGGGCTTGATGGAGTTGTTGTGTTTTCTCTGGCAACAGATGGAATAGATGGAAATAGTGTGGCAGCAGGTGCCATTGTAGATGGAACTACAATATATCGTGCCAGAAAGCTGGATCTGGATCCTGATAGGTACTTGAAAGAAAATGCTGAATATCACTTCTTCGAAAAAGTAGGTGATTCTATTATTACTGGACCGACGGGTACAAATGTCAACGATCTAATGATAATAGTCGCTGTCTGATTTATTTTACTCTTGCATTCTCTAATTCTTCTTTGCAAGTAAGCTTGCAACAATCGACAGGATGATACCTATCCAGCTGAGGCTTTGGGTCATCGCAAACAGCAATCCAACCAGACTTGTCCATCCCTGAAGGGCGGCTGAGCCGATTTCCACCAATAATCCTATAATTCCCATACCAGCACCAATGCTTATTATGAATCGACCTGTAGTCACTCTGCCACGATGGATTAGGAATCCTCCGATTATTACCGCAAATCCTCCAAGACTGGCTATGATAGATAGGGCCCACAATAAATAAGAAACCACTAAGGCAACTTCCCCTCCGAATTGTACGGCTATGTAACTCAATATAGTTCCATAGAAACCTAAACCACCAGATGTGCGTGAGACTATCAGTAGAATTCCTGCGATAGTTGCCAATATTAAAGATGGAAAATTCGATGGTTTTCCTTCACCCATTCTGCATCAACCAGACCTTTGATATTCGATTCTGACTTTGCTTCTATCTTCTATTGTAGTATTAAAGTGAATTGGTAGTAAAAGACGCTTCAATGAACGAGCAATATGCTTTTTCTTCGCGGAAACTTGTTGATTTCATATTCAAAAATCGTTTTCATACATCATCTGCCGAAAGCAATATTTTTCAATAGAGACGACGACTATTTTAATAACTGCAAATCAAAGCATTAACAAACTATAAGGTGTATCCCAATGTCTGAAGTTTCTAACCTAGCTTTAGCATTAAAGAAGAATAAAACGACAGTGACTGAACTCAAAGCAGCAGTAGAACGAGAACTAAATGAGGCAATGTCTGAAATAGACGCTCTAATCCGTCACACCGAGAACCTTGAAAATATACTAAAAGAAAAGTGGCAGATAACAGAAAACAAAGAAAAGACCATCTCTGACCTGGAAATAGAGATTACAAATTTTGAAGGAGAGAAAGCACAATTAGAGACGCAAATTACAAGCAGAAAAGAGGAACTCCTTGGACTGGGCAGAGAAAAAGATAACCTTCAATCACAACTTGAACAGAAGCAAACTGAGCTTGATGGAGCCAAACGAAAATTGGATCAGCTAACTCAAGATACCAAGGACCAGCGGGAGCTCATAACGAAGCTTGAAGGCGATTTAGAGAACATCAAAAACGAGCATGAAAGGGCCATCGCAGATCTCAGGGCTGCTTATGAGAATGAAAACATGAGGGTAAGCCAGATTCAGGCCCAACATAAAGCTCTAAGATTTCTGCTTCAGAAAAAGCTAATCAAAATGCCCGAATTAGCGGTGATAGATAGTATGGTCGGCAAGCAATCGCTTACTGTGGACTATCTCCAAAAGACCACGCTTTCCAAAGCCTCACTGATAGAGAGTGTTGTATCTGGTCTTGCCAAGAGAGGAGTGCTGGATTATAACCCTGCCAGTGGAGAGATAACAGTCAAAAAGGAGATAAAGACCTAGAGGAGGATAATGCATGTCTGAAATATCAAGAATAAAGGAGCTACTGGGAATAGGAGAATCAAAGATAAACGATTTAAGAGAAATCACTTCCACAAGACTCAAATCGATACTTAAGGAAATCAAGGTAGCAGATCAGGCTGTCCAGGCTGTTGAAAAGAAATTACAGGAAACCGAGAGACGCATTGAGACCTCAGAGGAGCAAATAGTGAATCTAAGGGATAACCGAAACAACCTTCAAGTTGGGAATGAAAAGCTGAAGGAAGAGATGGCAAAATTGAATCGGGAAACCACCGACCTCAAAAGAGAAGTCGATAATCTGCGGTCCAAAATAGGGGACTATAATAGCCAACTTGGTCAAGTCCAGTCCAGAACAACTGATCAAGATTCGGAGCTTAAAGAAGTTACTAATACGGCAGATGGACTACAGCGAGAAATTGAACGAATCAGACTGTCAAATCAACAGGAATTCGAGGAGAAACAAACCGGTTTACAAGCTATGCAACAAAGCCTCCAGAAGATAAGAA
>JBHLKK010000024.1:0-18209 GCA_048886745.1 Candidatus Hodarchaeota archaeon
TCTTTGTATTCAATCTCTGCATCTGCAATTGTAGTTCCACAAACTGGACACCAGTTATTAGGTCTTGTATCAACATATACTTGTCCATTATTCCATAATTCGATGAATGTCGCTTGGGTTATTCTTCTGTATTCGGGGCTATCTGTTCGATATACGTCCTCATATTCAAAGGAATGACAGCTTAGACCCAGACGCTCGGCTAGCCAAATGAGTTCCTTTTCGTACTTGTCAAGAAGTTGTCGACATAGTGATAAGAATTCCTCTCTTGGTGTTTCACGCATGGTTATTTTGAATTCCTTCTCAACCTGAACTTCTATGGGAAGCCCATTCCGATCTATTCCGAGAGGAAATAGAACTGAAGATCCACACATACGTTTGTATCTTGCAATTGTATCTATCTGGGAGTAGTGTATCGCGCCACCTAAATGCCAGGATGAGGACGCATACGGTGGAGGCGTATCGATGGAGAATATTGGTTTATCGGTTTCCTTATCAAAAGCATATGTTTTTCCTCTTTTCCAAGAACTTATAATCTCTTCTTCGAGATCTGGTATCCATCTCTTTTCTTTTAGCTTTGGTTTCATTTGGAATTCACTCTCTTCAATTGTGACGTAAATAGAAGCAATCTAGCGTTGATTAGTCTATTTGGTGAGGTGTTAATTACTTTTTGGACCACAGATATCATTTCTAAGGAGGAGCTAGATAGAAACAGTCCTTGCCTTGTAGAGGCCACTAACAAAACAAGCCCTCCACAGCGCCTCCCTATTTTCCTCCAAAACCTCTCACCTACAGCAAATTAAGATTATACATGAAATTAGTATATTGCTATATATCTTTTTCTTTTTCTGACAATTGCCATCAGGGAGATTAAGGTCCCTCAAAATCACATTTAGGGCACTTGTATATATTCCCAAATAACCTGCATTTCTTGCATCGCCATATTGTGACTTCTCCACAGCTAGGACAAGGGAAGTGAACTGCAGGTTCATCAGGAGCTACAATGCGTCCACAGTCGGTGCATATGGGAGTTTCTATGCCTTCCATTTGTATTCCTCGTTAAAGTTGGTATAACCCCTTGAAAGGTAGAGCATTATTTAAAGTTTTCAGGAGAAAATGATTGATTCCGGGAATCATTCTTCTAAAGTATTTAACACCGATCATAGTATTAAGGCCCTGATAAGCGAGGGCAGAATGGTCAGAATAAATCTCGGATTCTTCAGGATTTTAAATAGGATTCTCGACTGAAAATCTATATCTCCATAACCTTCTATGACCTCATTCAGTTTCTCTTTTAATATGATTTCGAAGACCCTCTCAAGCTGTGCGTCTGATAATTGATTCAAACACTTTCTGGCCCACAGCATTGTGAAGAACTCCCAGCCCAATATTCTTTTCCATTTGATCTCATAATTCCTTAGAGTTCTTCCCGAAACATCCTCCCTTGAAATGGCCTTAACTGTTATTCTTCCAGCTATTTGGGCACATAATCCACCTGTTATAACGCCTCCTCCTGTTGTTGGTTTCGCTTGACCAGCAGCATCTCCGACAACAATAAAGCTATCAGCGTAGGTCGTAGGTATTGGTCCTCCGGTCAAAACGAGACCGGCCTTTTTCTGCTCAACCTCAGATTTCTTAAATTTCTGAAAGACAATCGGGAGTCTAATAAAACGCTGTAAGAGTTCATGAACAGTAGTATCCTTCATTGCTTTTGCAGCCAGACCTACTCTTGCGGTATCCTGACCAGTGGGGATTATCCACGCAAAAAACCCAGGTGCGATATTTCTACCTAGGTAGATTTCAACAAAATCTGAGTCTATGTTCTTGGTATTACTGATCTCAAACTGCATCGCCGGTAAAGTCATAGATCTTTTCGGGGGTCTTAACCCCATATTCCTCACTAATGAAGCCCTAACTCCTTCAGCATCGATCACGGCATTTGCTCGTATTTCATTATTACCGCCTGTAGATAGCAGAAGTCTTTTTCCATCCTTTTTCAAAAGAACAGCTTTTGTATCAAGTAAGAGTTTTGCGCCAGAATCTACTGCCTTCTCTGCCAGGCTTTTATCAAACATCTCCCGGTCTATAACATATGCTTGTTTGGATCGCCGTTGCACTAAGAAGCATTTCCCATAGGGAGAATAAAATTTCGATCCTCTGACTACATTTTGAATGCTTTTTGGAGGAATTTCCATTCCTAGTCTTCTGATGCCATCCACGCTCAAAAGTCCAGCGCAATGCGTAGGAAGACCAACATCTGAATGCTCCTCAACAATTACAACATCCAGTCCAGCTGCTGCAATCCATTGAGCAGCTATCGTGCCCGCGGGTCCTGCTCCTACAATTGCGACTTGAGCGTCGATAGTATCCATTGAGGCAGACCTCATGATAGATTTTTTAAGTTCTTCCTCAAAATTCTTACTCTGTGGAAGTTCATTAATTCGAGGTATATCAATTGATAGAATTTAAGTACAAACAGGTTATCGTAGTGCGAGCCGATTTAAAACTGTCTATTGGAAAAACCTCTGTTCAAGTAGCCCACGCTTCCGTTACCGCAGCTGAAGATGCAAGGAAAAGCAGACGCAAATGGTGGAAGACTTGGATTTCTGAGGGGCAAAGAAAAATAGCTGTCAAAGTAGATTCTTTGGAAGAATTACTGGTTTTGGAAGATAAAGCTAAGGCATTGAACATCCCAAACGCTCTCATCACCGATAAGGGACTTACTGAAGTTCCTCCAGGTACCACGACTGCTTTAGGGATAGGTCCTGCTCCAAATGACATTGTTGATAGAGTCACAAGAGATCTTCCTCTTATATAATGGAGCTGAATTGGAGCTGCTAAAATGGGAAGTTCCAAAATCGAAAAGCAGATGGGGATTGGGACGTATGGCAGCGACACCCCAGGCATCGGAGGAAGGATCAAACAATTATTGGAAGACTTTATTGTTGAGGAAATTACACCCGAAGGAGAAATCTTATACTCACATCTGAGAGAGTTAGCCGGAGAGGAGAATACACAGAGTAACGGACCATACACTTGGTTCATTCTTGAGAAGCATGGTTGGGATACCTTTGATGCGCTAAGACATTTGGCAAAAGCGCTCAATGTTGATCTAGAGCGATTTTCCTTTGCTGGCATGAAAGATAAGAGGGGAATAACTGTACAAAGAGCCAGTTGCTGGAAAGTCACACCATCAGAATTAGGCAAAATTGTCTTGAAAGATATGTATCTTAGTGGTTTCAATCTTTCAAAGAAGTCAATCAAACTAGGAGATCTGTGGGGTAATCATTTCACGATAACTGTAAGAGATATTGAACCAGATGTCGATTCACATTCCTTTATTATGGAAACATGGAACGAATTAGAGACTCAAGGTGTACCAAACTTCTTTGGTCATCAAAGGTTTGGAACCTACAGGCCTATTACTCATCTGGTCGGAGAATACATCATAAGGGGTAAATTCAAAGATTCAGTTGTCACATTTCTTACCGAACACTCAAAACACGAAAGGGTCGGTGTCGGCAAGGTTCGACGCCGTCTAAGAAAAACTCAAGACTTCGTCGAAGCCATTGAGATGTTCCCCAGAAGTCTATGGTATGAAAGAACAATGCTTCACAGCTTAGCAAAGAATGCAGAAGATTACATCGGTGCGCTCAGAGCACTCCCAAAACGCTTCAGAATGATGTTTGTCCATGCATATCAAGCTTATTTATTTAACCGATTCTTGAGTGAGCGAATCAAGAATAATATTTCCCTGAATCAACCAGTAAAAGGTGATATTGTCCGAATTACGAGCAAGGATTTTCCTCGGTATGTTAAGGTCATTGAACAAAACAAGCAGGAAATCGATAAAATGACAAGAATAGGTAAGGCAATAATCGTTCTTCCTCTGGTTGGATATTCTTCAAAGCTGCCAGATGGAGATATGGGAGAAATCGTTTCTAGGATACTGGGCGAAGAAGGAGTCTCCACTAAGGATTTTAGAATAGAAAGAATGAGGGAACTTTCGTCATCAGGAGAGTTTCGTCCCATAAAATTGCAGGTAAATAAGATGGTGTTCTCAAAACCATCAAGAGATGATTTCAATCCAAAAAAAACAAAAGTGGAATTTGATTTTTCTCTTCCGAAAGGCTGTTATGCAACTATAGTAATGAGAGAGTTCATGAAGTCAAGAGATGTCATTAAGGCAGGATATTGATGTATTTCTTAAGGAGTTAGTCTGTGCCTGTCTCTTGGGAATAATACTACTTCTCTGATATTCTGGGCACCTGTTAACACCATCAGAGTTCTTGCAAGACCAATACCACACCCAGCATGAGGAGGCATACCCCAGTCGAAAGCCCTGAGATGAAAATCAAAGGATAGCGGATTTAGACCCTTCTCTTCCAAACGTTGAATTAAAAGGGATTTATTATGAACCCTCGTACCTCCAGACGCCAATTCCAACCAGCCATACATCAAATCAAAGCCCTCGGCTAATTTGGGATTGTCTTCCTTAGGAGCGATATAGAAAGGTTTCTCAGCGATAGGCCAGTCAGTAATGAAGTAAGGTCCTGGGAAGATTTCTCCAAGGGTTCTTATAGCTTGTGTGTGCAGATCCTCGCCCCAAGAAATTTTGATCCCTTTCCTGTTTAATATTTCTAAGATTTCATCGTAAGTATATCTCGGGAATGGTGTGGAAGGCGGAGTTATCTTGCTTCTTAATATTTTCAACTCATTTTTGTAGTTCTCTATGGTTTCTCTCATCACGTAAGCAATTAATTCTTCCGAGATTTTCATGATATCGTCTGCGGTTGCGAATGCCTGTTCAATATCTATCATGATCAGCTCGGCTAAATGTCTTGTAGTACTGGATTCTTCGGCTCTAAACACAGGACCAATTTCGAAAACTTTTTCAAATACTGCCGTCAAAACCTCCTTGTATAGCTGTGGGCTTTGAGCCAAGAATGCTTCATCTTCAAAATATGCTATAGGAAAGAGTTCTGTTCCTCCTTCGGTTGCAGAAGAGATTATTTTTGGTGTATGGATTTCCAAAAACCCTTGGTCAATCAGAAACTCTCTTGTGTACCTCGAAACACCATGGCGTAGCCTGAAATAGGCAAAGGGACGTGGACGTCTTAGGTCGAGAATTCTAGCATTGAGTCGGGTATCCAGTTCAGCCTCTACTTTTCCCGTAAGCTCAAGTGGAAGTGGACTTACGGCAGTATTGAGCAACTTTAACTGATTGGGGATTATCTCGGCGCCACCAGGTGCTTTATCCATTTCTTTGACTACGCCTTTTATGCCGATCACATCTTCTTTTCCGATGGACTTTGCCTTTTCGGATACTATTTCATTGGCTTCAGGAATTGTTATTTGAACATGTCCGTGACTGTCGCGGAGAATGATGAATTTTATACCTCCCAGATCTCGAATCCTTTCAGCCCATCCAAAGACCGTAACTTCTTTACCGTCCAGGTTAGGTCCTATCTGAGTTGAATAATGAGTACGTCGCCATTCATTTAAACTTTCAATCTTCTCTTTGGGAACCAACTCAAGACCTCCTATGTGGAGTTTTGGCTTCCTCAGGAGTGATATTTTTATGATTTGGGAGAGGAAGTCCGCAGGCTATTCAAACACTATTCTGACTTTTTGATCAGTTAGGTGCAGAATTGCTTCTTCTAGGGTTTTGATATCCATTGAGAATCTGTGTGACCTAACTCTTTTTACTCTAATTTTTCTTTCAGTTTCTCCCGTTGGAAGGAAAATCTTGTTTACACCCATTATTTGCAAGGGAGCTAGAATATCTTGAATGATCTTTTTGGTTGAAGAAGCGATTTCAACAACACGGATCCTTTTGCCAAACTTCTCTTCTAGGTGCCTGATTATTTTTCCCTTCGGACCAATGACCTTAGGAATATCACCACGATCAACTACCAATATAGCCAATCCATTCGTGTGCACTACACGATTCAAAGTAACGGTTTTCAGGGTGGAAAACTGTCTTTCTAATTCAAGTAACTCCTTTGCAATCCTTACGTCTAATTCTGAAATCTCCCCTTTGTCCAACTTCTCTTGGCAACTGGGACACAACAATCCTGTCTGCAGACAGAACTTACAAACTGGCGTGTTTACCATACTCTTCCCTCTATGATTCCACAGGAAAGGTCAATCAAATCCTTTTAAATCAATCACTATTGATCAATAGAACTTTTAGACCTGCTACCCCCTTGAACGTGAGACCAAATAAAAATCTTTGGTTAATAAAGTAATAAGGCACAAAACAAGAAGATCTGAGGAAGGAATTTTTATATAAAATAACGGCTTCGGGATGTTCCAGAATTGAAAGATAACCGATCTGAACAAGGAACGATAAAAGTTAAATATCAATATTTCACCGTAATGCAGGAGGAAAGTAAGATGCCAGTGGATGATCCAGATAAGAAGCTAATTGCAATGAGAAATCTAATCTACTTTAAAATATGCAGAAAATGTGGCGTCAGAAACGCACTTTCGGCCAAGAGATGTAGACGTTGCAGAAGTCGAAACCTAAGATTTAAGAGGAGAGAGATAGGGAAGTAAGCAGCAATTATGAAGGGTTTGATTTTGGTTATACAAACTAGCACAGGGCGGGTGGTCTAGCGGCCTATGACGCCGCCCTCAGTTTGTTAGAAATCCTGCAAGCGGGTAAACACGGCGGAGACCTAAGCGGCCGAACCTCGCGAGTTCGAATCTCGCCCCGCCCACCAAAAGAACTGATCTCACCTTATTTCATAAAACTCAGTTAACGAGAGCAGAATCTAATCAGAATTTTAAGCAAAATGAGAACATTTTTAAAACGAAATGAGGTTTTGAGATTAGTCATTATACTGGCAATTACCGTTGAATAGATCACTTTCAACTGCACGGAGGTGTGAATGCTGCCTACAGAAATCAAAGATCCAAACGAATTCATAGAGATTTCGAAAAGAGCCTCAGAATGTCGCGTTAAACGGTTAAAAGATATTGTAAAGATAAAGTTACGAACAAAGAGAAAGTTATATACCCTAAGAACCGATCCAGAGACTGCGGACAGCGTTCTTGATAAAATCGAATGCACAATTTTAGAGGTCTAAAGGCTTCATAATATCAATCTTAAGATCAAAGGAATGACGCCTAATCCTATCGAAATGGGCAAACCTGGAAGCATTTCTTTTTTAATTAAGAGCCACAGTGTTATGCCTGAACCTATAAGGATGCCAATAGAAACAAACCCCCAGGTGATTATGTCAAATAGTGCGAGAGCATGGGATGAAAGCAAAGAATAGAATGCAAGATCTCCAAGACCAATTTCCCAATCACGCGTGGTAAAAGTCATTGACAGTTCACGATCCTGTCTTTCTTCAGAGAGCTTCACTATCTCTTTTATCGGACCCTTTTTAACGGCAAATATGTCATATGCTGATATGAAGAGGAGGATTAGAATTACACTCCACGTTGGTATTGTCAAAGCAAGAAAGGATCCAATGAGGGCGCTGTAGACTATGAGAGCAATATTCCTATAGCTTGCCAGAACGTCTTTAGCAGTCATTAGATAAGCGGATAAAATTCCTGAAACGCCTCCGATGCATAATGAGCCGATTTCTACTGTCATGGCGTTGACTCCTACCAGGTTCAGGTAGGAAATTATGCTCCAACCATAGAAAAGCCACATGAAAAACCAAGAGAACCAGACAGCTATACCAAAGAATAGCTTTAGAGCAATGTCCTTCTTATACTTGATGAGCAGATATATTGAAATACCGCCAACAAAGGCGATTAGAAGGAACAAAAAGGCATTCATCATTGCCGCGCCAAATCCACCTTCCTCTTCGGAAAAAGGAACCGCAGTTATATTTAGCTGACCCAGAAAACCTATTGTTGTCAATAGAGCAGAAATACAAATGACGACGATTATTGGTGCTAAAAAGGCTAATTTGCTCACTACAGACGGAGGGGGAGGTTCATCATCCAAAGATCTTCACCATTTCTTGGAAGCCATATAATATGTTTGATATTGACTGAAAAATAAAGCTTCCCATTGCAAAGCTCGTTTGCATTAAATTGAAGTATTCATCGATTATAGTTGAGGTCAATAATCTCGTCAAGAGCCCATGACTGAAGTCGTGGGTTTCTTTGGGTGACGGATTTGATAAGATTAGTTAGAATAGGAAACCCGCAGGATAAGGTCGTTGAAAAAGTAGGATTAAGTCTAAATGAGGTATTCCAGCCGCTGAAGTGTGAAGTCTTGGAGAGTATCTTGCCCGTGCCAATGGAAACGTATAATCCTCAAAGATTACAATTTCATTCGACTCCGATACTTCGGTATCTTTCCAGATATGTTAATAGAAGAGAAGACATGGTGCTAGGTATTACAAACATAGATCTCTATGTCCCATCACTGAATTTTATCTTTGGATTGGCCAGTCATATTACCAGAACATCAATTATCTCCCTTTGCAGACTTATGCCAGAGTTCTATTATCAGCCTCCCAACCCCACACTACTGGAAAGAAGGGCCATTAAAGAGGCAGTCCATGAGTTGGGGCATGTCCTTGGTGCAAAGCATTGCTCCAATTCAAAATGTGTTATGCACTTTTCAAATGACATAACCATGACTGATGAGAAAGAGCATGAGTTTTGCTCTCGATGTAGGAAGATCATAGATCAAGCGATTAGTTCGATGGCAGGATCCTACAGCAACTCAACAAAAGATATTTAAGCTCAGCAATTCCATCTTCGATGAGCACCGTTTAGCAAATCTGGGGGTATCCGAAATGTCTATGTACAGTAAATTACGAGATGTTAGGGTACGCAGCACAGATGAAGAGTCTCTAGGAAGAGTAATAGACCTTATTATAAGAAAGAAAAATGGCGAAATTATTGCGCTGGTCATAGAGCCAGATAAGGACATTGAATTAGAAGAAAAACTACCGAGAGATGATTCAGACAATATAATTCTACCATTTTCAGCAGCAGAGCTTATGGGAAATGAGATTGTCATCGATATGAAAAAATTGAGAGTTTTACTCATGAAGCAAGAGCTCAGAAAGAAAACTGAATAGTCTATATCTAGCATTTAAATTTGATATGTCTGTCCATTCTCTGGGGCAATCGCGGATAATCCAGATTTGGTTTTGACATCTTTTGCAAAGGTTTTGCAAGCTTCTTCTTCTCCATGAACCACAAAAACACTTGGATTCCCCTTTACTCCCTTAATGATATCCATTAATTGGCTACGACCACAGTGCGAGGAGAAGTCAAAATATTCAACAGATGCATTCACCTTATGAGGAATGCCATTTATCGGTAATTCTTTTTTGTCAATTAATACTCTCCCAGGCGTACCTGTTACCTGGTATCCTACCAGAAATATCGCATTATCTTGATTGTTTAGCAGACGTTGTGCATAATAAACCGCATTTCCTCCGTTTAACATACCTGCTGGCGCTACAATAACACCGGGTTCTGAAGTAATTCTATCCCTTTCCCTCTTGTTCTTGATCCACTTGGAATTATTATGGGCCTTTTGAAATAACTTATAATCGCGCAAGTATTGGGGATACTTGAGCATGATTCTACTCGCAACTTTTCCCATCCCATCAAATGAGACGGGGTAATTCATATCATGGCTGTGAAGAATGCATAGTATTTCTTGACTTCTACTTATTGCAAAGGCGGGAATCAAGGCAACACCATCATCCTCAACAGTCTCATAAATTGCATTGATAAAGCCTTTCTCCAATTCTTTTCGATCTATATGATCTCTCAACCCATATGTACTTTCGATTATTAGTGCATCCAACTCCTGGATGTCTATATTTGCACCGGTTAGGAGTTGTGTCTCTAAGGTATTTATATCGCTTGAATAAAGTATTTTCTTTCTTTCCACTTCAACAAGAACTGAAAAACTACCAGGTATATGTCCCGCATCTATTGTCTTAACATTGAAAGTTTTTCCAACGGATATTTTTTCCGAATTATTGATTGGAATACCACATTGAAACATGCGGGTTACTTCTGCCATTTCAAATGGAAGAAAATATTCAGATAGTTTAATCAAATCCTTAAGTAAAATCTCAGTGAGTTCTAAGGTAATTGGAGTAGCATAAAGAGGAATGTTTTCAGATATGTATAATAAGGGTAAAGCTCCTGAGTGATCTAGATGGGCATGTGTTAGAAAAATAGCACTAAGTTCACGGGGAGGTACATGAAGCGGAAATCTTTTCATTTTTCTCAAATATATGCCGTAGTCTAAGAGTATCTTCTGATTGTTGGATTCTATTATTACACCAGAACCACCTATTTCTTGACAGCCGCCTAGGAATGTGATTTGAACCAATACGGACACCTTTGAAGTAGAAATCTTTATTATTGAACTTGGATTGATTGAATAGTGCAATGATGCTTTTTGAATCGTAAAGGCATTTAAAAACTTGATGGTTGACTCAGCTAGGTGGGAAAAATGGGAATTCGGGTAGTTTTAAGGAAAAAAGAAAATCTGAAGAATAATGCATTCATTACAGGTTTCCACGGAATCGGAGTAACAGGATACATAGTAATTAGACACATAATCGAAATACTCAGACCGGAGCCTATTGGTTATATTGAAACTGATGCTCTTCCAGCCTTTGTAGGTATGGATGAAGATCGTCTAAGTTTGCCTTTTGAACTCTTTAAGAAAGACAAAATGGTATTCTTGCTCCCAAGATTTCAGCCATATCGTCTGGAGCAAAGGGAGTTTGCACAAGAAATAGCTAAATGGGTTGTAAGTAGTGAGTTTAGCGAATCCATCATGGTTGGAGGGTTAGACAATCGCTTCAAACATAGCGACCAGGAGATTTACTGTGCTTTAACTAAAACAGCGCATCAAATACGCGAGGAATTGGATTTACCTGTCCTAGAAAAAGGGCTATATGTAACAGGGCTTTTGGCTCTAATGTTGGCATATTTTGATATGGATGATTTCCCTGCTTTAGCTCTACTGCCATACGCGGAAAGGTCGCGTCCCGATCCACGAGCAGCAGCTATTGCAACGAAAAAAATCAATGAACGTTATAATCTGACTATTGATACAGAACAGCTAATCAGTGACGCAACATTAATCGAACAGGAAATCCAGGAAATCCTGAGACAGCAGGAAGAAAGGGTAAAACAAGAACCAGATGGAATGTATTTGTAACTTTACCCCCCTTGAGAGTGCGCGATTCTTGAGAGAGAGGACACCCCCGGGATTACAGAGTGAATCCTTTAGGATACTTCATTCAATGTGTTTCTGCAGTCGCATTTTCTCATTTCAGGAACTGCCCTTACCGTTCGTTTGAAAACCTCACGTACCTTCTCTATATTTTCTTTTGAGTTCTCAAGTACTTCTTTTAATGTAACCTTTGTCTTTGATATTCCAGCGGCCCAGTTTGTAACGAGTCCAAGAGAGGCGTAACACATTGATAACTCACGAGCTAAAACACTCTCTGGGACGAGTGTCATGCCAACTACATCCGCGCCCAAGACTCTAAACGCCTTTATCTCGGCGGGTGTTTCAAATCTAGGTCCACCAGTACAGATATATGTTCCCTTGGAAAAGTGAAAGACTTCTGTTTTTCTACAGGCATGAATCAGGGCCTTCCTGAGTTCTGTGCAAAATGGTTGTGTTACATCAACGTGAACAACCTTATTTATCGGCTGTTTATCTCGCCAGACTTTTATCGGAGTCTTTCCGTCGTAAAATGTTCCTTTACGGCCTTTGGTCATATCGATGAATTGATCCAAAACAACAAAACTGGCGGGTTTTATGTCAACATTTATGGCTCCACATGTGTTGCTTGCGATTATACGTTCAACTCCGAGCATTCTAAGACCATAGATGTTTGCTCTATAATTCACAAGATGAGGTGGGACATGGTGTCCGCTTTCTTTTCTTCCAGGTTCTGCATGACGAGGTAAGAATGCAGCTTCTACTCCATCAATGATTCCGATTTCTATTTGAGGTGTAGAGCCAAAAGGCGTCTCTAATACTTCTCTTTTGGGTTCTTCTAATATGGTATATAAACCTGAACCTCCTATAATTGCTGTTTTAACACCCTTCTCCATTTATTCTCCTCCCTTTTTCTAATTCCCGAATACACTTAATATGTGTGTTAAGATGGTTTCATTTGACACAGCAATAAAAGAAAAACCATCTTTTGGACTCAGTCCAGCTTTGTGTTTCTTTCCTTGTAAATCAGCAAAAATGCCACCTGCTTCTTCCAATACAACCTTGGCAGCTGCGATATCAACCACCCTCGAATATCCCCTCACATCTATACAAGCATCTAAGCTGCCCTTAGCAACGTAACAAATTTCAAGGGCTTCACTGCCCAATGTTCTTGTCTTAACAGACTTGCACAGTTCATAGTGTTGGGAATTAAAACTTAAAGATCTATAGGCATAAAAACTAACCAACGCTTCATCAATTTTCGTGTCCTTTGAAGTGAAGATTCTTTTTTTGTTCCAAAAAGCGCCTTCTCCTTTTACAGCATGGAAGGTTTCATCACTTACCAAATTCTTTACTACTCCCACAGATAGAGAATCAATTGTTTGATCGACACGATACTTTCCCAAGGCTAATGAGGTGCTGTAGAAAGGAATGCCGGTTACTGCATTTGTGCTTCCATCAATTGGGTCGACTACTAGAGCGATCTCAGCTTTTTCCCCACCGATGAAGCGTTCACCAAGCTCCTCACTTATCAGATAAGTAGGGATGCCATATTGAAGCAGGGCTTCGACAATTACCTTCTCCGCAGCTTCATCAATTTTCCTCGTTAATGTTTCGCTTGGATTAAGTCCCACAACACCGCCGATGTCAAGGTCCGAGCTAAGAAGAGAGAGAGTTTCTTCTCGTACCTTATCCGCAATGTCCAACAACATCTTTAGATATTTCTTCATCATTTTCACCTTTCCACAATACTAGAGACTAAAAAGCCCAGATGCTTTTACGTAGATTTCCTCCACACATTTATCCGGAGACAATTTATCTACCTCAATTATCATTTCGGGATTTCTGGGCTCCTCATATTGTACTTGAAAACCAGGCACAGTACCAATATCGCCTTTCATGGCACGTTTATATATATCCTTTGGCGCACCAGCAAGCTCTTTTCGACTCTTCTCACGTTCCATGCATATTTCCAAGGGACATTTTAGATATACTTCCATGAATCTTTTTATCAGTTCCCTTGCTTTGTCTCGGTATCTTTGTCTATTGGCTGTCGCATCAAAGATCACATTTATACCGTTATCCGTTAGAATCTTTCCCATGTATGCAAGTGCTGCATAGACGATATCGCGTTCTTCGTCCGAGTATTTGGGGATGGGTGTTACAATCCGCCTTACTTCGTCCATACGGAGAATCTGGACACGAATTTTGTCCTCTTCAAATTTGCCCTTCAGGGCATCAGCTATTGTGGATTTACCACTGCCAGGAAGGCCAGTTATCCAAATCGCAAAACCATTTCTTGTATCCATGTTGAACCTCTTCTACTACTTTAGATAGGAGTTTACATCTTTCGGTGCGAATTCTTCCAGGTCAAGCATATTGTGAATGAAATTAAACAGTTTCTTTCTCACATCAAAATCTAGATTCGGATACCATATCGGAGATGCAACAACGAGAGATCGCCAAACATAAAATGGCGGCATAACAGCCAGTATCTCTTCGTCCTCTGATTTCTCAAGATAGTTATCATTAAAAATCCTAAAAAGAGTCTGAAATTCGCCTTCAAGCCGCCCGTGAACTTGCAGCGAATAGAAGAGATAGTTAATTGACATGCAAACAACATCATCTGCAGGTTCTCCCCATTCTCCTCTACTCCTGTCTAAGACTGTGAAGTCTGTGCCCTCACGAAACATAATGTTCCACGGATGAAAATCACCATGAATTTGGCTGAGTCTATGTACTTTTTTGTTGATTTTCCATCTCCAGTCAACACACTTCTTTTCGATTTCCCGAAGTTCTTCTTCGTTTGTAAAATGCAGACCAGAAGGGTAGCTATCGAGTAGTCCCATAATGCATTCACCATGTCCAACCAAATCGCGAATCCTTCGAGTGTATAATTCCGGATTCTCACCTTTCAGGGAGTGTATGTCCACGAGATAATCAGATAGTCTTTTGGCTCGCGATTTGTCAAGGCTCGTTAAATTTCCAGCAGTCTTAATTCTTTCTAAATCATTATAGTATTCAATTCCTTCGATTTTTTCCGTCAAAAGGAAGAATTCAACGCCATCTCCAACGGACTTTAGCGAATTGTCTTCAGCAAAAACCCCAACGTCAATTGAGTGAACATGCTTGGGCAACTTATTGAAAGTAGAGTGCGCCAAGAGCAATGACTGAGCACGATCTGAAAAGTGATCATGGCCAAAACCCCCTGCCTTCATAGTTCCTAGAACAGCGCTCTTTGGCTCACCATCGATTTCGAATTCTATCAGATAGGGTTTTCCATAGCCGAATCCTTTTAATTCTCCTTTCTCAATAGCTTCTTCGACCTTTCCCAATTCGCTTATGGCTGTAATCTTCGCATCAGCTTCGAACATAGTAGAGAGATAAGCCTCCATTTTCTCTACAGTTAACTTTGGCATTTCATCTCCTCCTACCAGTCGGTAAACATTATTCCCCACTGCATTTAAAAGCTTCAAGCAGTTTTATTCCTTAAATTTGCGGATTAATCACAAATCTTAAACAATACTTATAAAGATAAGAACCTTCTATCTGCAATCAAGTTTAGAAGGGAGAAAGATGTCAAAAAGAATCGGTAAGCTAATTTCACCAGAAAGGATTCAAACATTCTTTCGCTACATTTGGATCGTTATCGTGATTGGTGCTGCCGGAATAGTCGGCCTTTATGTGATTGCGGATTTTCCGTCGAGAGCCACAACTCTGACCGTAGCACTGTGCCTTTTTGGAGAATTCGGTTTAACAGTAGGCATCAATGGAATTATCTCAGCACTTCCTGAACAAGAGTTACCAGAACAGTGTGGAAAACTGTTTTTAAAATGGCTTTACACAACAGCGATAATTGGTATACTATGCATAATAGCTATTGCTTTTTAGGAATTCAGAATTCTGTGCGCAAGGTGATGTAAGGTGATAAATCGTGGAGGCATTCATAAGAGGGGAGAGGTGGATTTTTGTAATCTCCTGCAACGATTGAGGGATACTACAAAGTCCACAGATGTTGGTGCGATAGCTTGCTTTATTGGAGTTGTACGAGGATCAACTAAGACCGGAAAAAAGGTAAAAAAGCTTGAGATTGAGGCTTGGGACGAGAAAGCGGAAGAGGTTTTGACAAGCATCTGTAACAAATTGAGTAGGAGAAAGGGAATTTCTGAGGTTTACATCCATCACATTGTGGGAGCACTTGGCATTGGGGAGGACATTGTATATGTCATTGTGGCAGGTGCTCACCGCCGAGAAGTATTCTCAACCCTGAAAGAAGCTGTCGAACGATACAAAAAGGAAGCGCCGCTGTGGAAAAAGGAGTTACTAGAGACGGGTGAGACTTATTGGGTTTCTGAAGGGGGGGAGGTTGAAGAATAATCGAGGTTTTGAGATCAGAAAATTAGAGGATTGAAAAGATTGGTGCGAGGGGTGGGACTTGAACCCACGAAGGCATGCGCAAAGACCTTTTGTCCCTTTTCTACGCCAAAGGATCTTGAGTCCTTCCCCGTTGACCGCTTGGGTACCCTCGCAGTATAGTGTTTCTGTGTTTGAAATTTAAACTTTATCGACGGATGGTATCCACCTGCGACAGATAATATGAAGAAAGATAATTATCACAATAGCCCGAGTTATTAATAAGTTCAAGATATAGAATAGATGAGTTTTTTGGTTTTTTCTAAATGGCTCCTTTCAAATCCTCTAAGAACTTTGAGAGAATAAGTGTTATTTCATTCTTTTCGTTAAGATAAAAGAGTCGCATTTGCTGACCAACCCTCATTTCAGTTACAATGCCTTGACGGACTAAGGGTGCAACAACACGACTAACTGTAGAATGTGCTAGTTTGGTCTTTCTAGCTAAATCAGAGAGATTATATGGTTTACCCCTTTTCTCCAGAAGAAACTGCAGTAATCTTACCTGCGCTGACCTTCCAAAGAGCTTGATGAGCTCAGACATATTAAACCTCCAAATTCAGAAGCTATCAGTCAAACCTTATGTTGGTACCTATTTGCTCGCCCTTAACCGCTCTTATGACATTTTCGGGATTTCTACCATCAATAATCTTGGTTGGAATGTGAGACCTCTGAACGATTTTTATTGCTAGAGCATCAAACAAAGCGTATTTGCCAGCTTCTGCGCTTTCAGATCTAAGTATATTGGAAAGCTGCGTAGGAGTGACTTCTTTCAGCAGCTTTGCCTTCGGATCTTTTTTGGGTGATTCTGAATAGACTCCCTCAACGTTTGTTGCATTTATCAGTAAATCCGCATTTAAGAATTCTGCTAGAAGGGCAGCTACAGCGTTTGTCGACTGACCTGCTTGAGTACCCCCCATTACTATCACCTTTCCGATATTCGATACTTTGCGAGCCTCTCTGAAGTTCTCCACAGGTTCAGGATAGGCGTCCTCATTAAGGGCAGCAATCAGGACACGAGCATTTAGGCGAGAGGCCATAATTCCAATCTCATCACAAATAGCTTCTGATACTCCTAGATCGCGAAGTGCAGAAATATATATTCGTGCAGTTTTTCCTCCGCCAACAACAGCATGAGCAATATTACCTTCAGACCACAGCTTTTTCAGAACCACACCATATTGCTTTATTAGAGAAAGATTTATTTCGCCATTTGTATCTTGAATCAATGAACCTCCAAGCTTAATTACGATCTTCATATTAGTCACCAAATTAGCGTCTAGAGAAGTTTTTATGTCAAAACTTATAAGCCTACCTCGTAAAACTCTAAGTTATATGATCCTCGCTGTCTTTGGATGCTTATTGAAGATCCTAGAGGTAATCCCAAGAGGTGTTAGTAATTGTCAAATGCAAAATCCTTCCAGAGGTTTCGGCTTAAGAAGATGCTAGAATTGCTGGAAGGCAAGAAAGGATATCATACTGAGCTGGTATCACTGTACATACCGCCAGGTAGACAGCTAAGTGATGTGACAAACTACCTTAAACAAGAACACGGTACTGCTGCTAATATCAAATCCAAATCAACACGCAAAAACGTTATGGATTCTATCACAAGCGTAATTCAGAGACTGAAGACGATCCAAGAGACTCCACCAACAGGACTTGTTGTTTTTTGCGGAGCGATTCCGCAAAATGGACAAGGTACTGAGAAAATAGAGCAGTATGTCATTGTTCCACCAGAACCAATTAACGTGTTTAAATATCATTGTAATAGCGGGTTCTTCTTAGATCCGTTAAAGGAGTTGCTGAAAGAGAAGGGAGCATACGGGTTGATGATTATTGATAGAGGAGGGGCAACTTACGCAATTCTGAGAGGAAGACATCTAGAAATTGTTCGCAATATCTCATCGGGCGTGCCGAGGAAACAGGATGCAGGAGGTCAGTCTCAAAGGAGGTTTGAGAGAATTGTTGAACAAGTTGCTCATGAATTTTATATAAGGGCGGGAGAGTATGCAAATGACATATTTCTGCAGATTCCAGATCTTAAGGGCCTAATAATTGGCGGTCCCGGTCCTACAAAAGAGAAATTCGCTGATGCGGGATATCTTGATTATAGATTGAGGGATAAAATCATTGCAGTACTTGACGTTGGATACACCGACGAGATGGGAGTAAAGGAATTACTGGGAAGGGCAACAACGATACTAAAAAGTGTAAGATATATGGAAGAGAAAGCAATTATCCAAGAATTTCTGAGTCATCTCGCTAGAGATACTGGATTGGTTACCTATGGTGAGAAAGAAGTCAGATCATACATTGAACAGGGCATAGCAGGAGTTCTATTACTTTCTGAGGGGTTAGACTTGGTTAGAGCTACTGTTGAATGTCCCCAGTGTGATCATAGACTGCAGAAAACCTTGAAAAGAAATGAATTAGAGAGACTGGAAAAGGAGATGACTGAAGAGATTTGTCCCAAATGCAGTACTTCTCAATTGAACATTAAAGTCGTTAATATTATAGAGGAGTTAGGAGAATTAGCAGAACAAACTGGAACAAGGGTAGAATTAATATCTACTGAAACTGAAGAAGGTGTAGAATTATTGAATTTAGG
>JBHLKK010000025.1:0-18062 GCA_048886745.1 Candidatus Hodarchaeota archaeon
GATGGAAATAAAAAGAAAACACTTATAATCCGACCTGAGCATATTCATCCGCATATGGGGGGGTAGGGACTGGTTCAAGAAAAGATCGAGGAAAAGCCGCTGACATTAGCAGAAGTTAAAAGGCTCCTGCAAAAAAGAGGAGAAGAGGATGAACTTAACTACGTCCAAAGAATAACCCTAGATTACGCTACCAAAGTAACCAAACTCACCTCAAGGGATTCCAAGAAACTTCTTAAGTTATTGACATCACTCGGAATCAGCACCGATGTAAGCATTCAGATAATAAACTCAATGCCAACAACATTAGATGAATTGCGGATTTTCCTGCCGCAAAAGTCCAGCATACCTTCAGAAGAGGAAATAAAGAAAATTTTTAGCAAGATAAAAGAATTTAAAGTCTAAGGGCGTTTTTTGCCATACCTGGAGGAACCACAGACAATGCATCACAATAGCAGCAAGAGACGCGAAAATATTAGGGAGAAGAGGTACGAAGAATACGCCTATGTACTGGACTATTTAGGAGAAGGACATCTAGATGTTCAGAAGCAAAGTTATTCAAAAGAGGCAATAGTTCAGGCATTAGGGGCGGAACTTTTCACCCTTCTAGAATTGGTTCCAAAAAGGGGAGCGAAAATAGCAATACACGAGCGGATTTACATCGGAGTCAGGGAACGAGATAAGATAGATCATGTTAAAAGAAGAGTAGATTACGACGCTCTGTCAGCCACAGCCAAGGCTGAGCTACCGTATGCCATTGAGAGAGTAATAGAAGATGACAGCAGACGATTTCTCAGATTCTTTAACAAAGCGCATCCTTTGACAACAAGAATGCATCAACTCGAGTTACTTCCGGGTATTGGAAAGAAGATCATGTGGGAAATCCTTGAAAAAAGAAAAAAAGAACTTTTCGCTAGCTTTCAAGATCTCGCAGAAAAGACGCGTATTCCAGATCCAAAGAAGACAATAGCTAAGCGAGTTTTAGTTGAGTTGAAAGGGGAAGATAAGTATAGAATATTTACGCGAAGACCGTGAGGTCATGATGGCAAGCCAAAACAAATCCATGATGAAATCGTTACTGAAAACCACTGTTTCGCTTTTAAAAAAATTCGATATTCGCCCTAATAAAAGGAAGGGTCAAACATTCATTATAGATGTAGGAATTATCGACCGCCAAATCTCCTATGCAGATGTATGTCCAAAAGATGTAGTTCTCGAAATTGGCTCCGGATTGGGGGCATTAACATGTGCCCTTGCAGAGAAAGCAAAAGAAGTTATCACAATTGAGATAGATAGACGGTTTGTCGACGTCTTGGATGTAGTTTTATCAAATTACGATAATGTCAAGGTCATATTCGGAGATGCATTAAAACTCGATTTGCCAAAAGTAGATAAAATCATTTCGAATATTCCTTATAACATATCCTCTGATCTTACTTTTAAGATACTAAAAATGCATTTTGAAAAAGCTATTCTAATGTATCAACTGGAGTTTGCCAAGAGGATGATTGCAGCACCGGGGAGTAAGGACTATGGTAGATTGACCATTGGTGTCTACTATAGAGCTCACGCCAATATCCTTGAGGAAGTTTCTAGAACTTCATTCTTTCCCACACCTGATGTCGATTCTGCCATGGTAGAGCTTTTGCCCAAGGAACCCCCTTTTAAGGTACAGGATGAGGAGAAGTTTTTCGAAGTTGTGCGTGGCATATTCATACATGCTAAGAAGAAGCTAAATGCAGCGCTTAACCATTATCTTAAACACGTCGGAATCAAAAAAGAGAAAGCCAGAAAGATAATCGCGGAAATCCCATACAGAGACATGAGAGTTCGCAGCCTAGAACCTGAAAAAATTAGCATAGTATCAAATCTGTTATACAAGGAACTAAGGAACCTAAAAGCGAACCAAGGCTAAACATACTCATCTTTAGAAAAAAAAGGGGGAGTATATGTGTATTTTTTTGTCTGTTGTCTGCCTTACTTCTCTTTGATTTCCGCTGCGAATGCTGCATTGGATCTTGCCACTAAAGCAATACCAATCACACCAACAGCTACAGCTCCACCGACGACATACCATGTGTACGCTGGGCCGGTAGGTATGGCAGATACTGTTGCTAATCTGTAGACGTCATAAAATGACCGTTCCGTGCTGTGCCATCCACTGGGCATGTGTACAAGACCTTCTATTAGGTCTTTTCTGTAAGCTTGGAAGTTAACCCTGTAGAATAGTACATATTGGGGTCCCTGTTCGATCAGGATCTTCTGAACTTCCCAGCCCCACTGTTGTCTGGTTTTTCCAGCTTGGACGGAATCGCCGGTTGTGTTCATGAAGAAGTCGAGAGCGTCGTCAAGTGTATCATTAAGGATCGGGAAAGCGTTGTCTGCACCCAGGAATCCGGCGGAATCGCTGTGGAATATACCCTTTAGGAATGTTCCGGGATCAAACCCCATACTGTATCCCAGAATGCACATGTCGAAGGTGTTTAAGTAGAGGTATCTTAAGAGCAGAGTGTTAAAGTCTGGGACTTCAGCTATGATGTCTACATCTAATACCTTCTCCAAAGCAGCAGCTATCATCATGCAAGCTCTGACTCGCACAGGATCGTAAGACGGCGCTAGAATTGTGATGCCGTTAGGCCACTGGTCCGCTAATACAAGTTGTCCACCTGGACCAGTCCATGTGTCGAATCGACCATCAGTATCTTCGTCCGTCCAACCGTCGGCGGCAAGCTCAGCACGTGCTACTGTTTCGTTCTCGTCCCAGTCCATGAATGCATAGTCGTCAAGGCTGTAGTTGTAGTACCAGTAGCTCAGAAGCGGAGGCACATTGCAGCCTCCAGGTATACCATGCCCTAGCATGAACCCATCAACAATTTGATGGTGATCAACCATGGCACGGCATGCATGTCTAAATGATGTCAGATTCATTGGCCAAAACCTCATGTTGAATGACAGATGGTAGTATCCGTTGTCCGGGGTCTGAATAAGTCCAACTACTGGGTGAGCTGAAAGACCTGCTACCTGAGCAGGCGGCACCCACCAACCCATTGCATCAACTTCGCCTGTTTTTACAGCAAGCAGTTGTGCAGCTGGGTTCGAGATGACTTTCAGTACAACCTTATCCACTTGTGGCTGAAATTCGGGATGCCAGAAGTCGTCCCTTGCATCGAGCTCAATGAATTGTCCAGGAATTCTCTGGGTCCACTCAAAGCCACCAGTTCCTATGAGTTCATCGTCGGGTCCAAGAAGATCCTCGGCGAGAAGAGCTACATTATCGATGATCCAAGGCTCTGGCGTGGCAGCCACACTGCCTTCCCAGTTAACAACATAGTCGTCCCAGTCAGCTGCTTTAACTACAGCAATATCCAATCCCCTCGGGAAGGGGGCGTACGGCTCAGTTAAGACTAGCCTGAATGCGGTGTCATTTAGTTTCGTGCAGGAATCTATATACCTATTGTGTATCACGGTGTTTCTGGTGACTGCATATTTGGAGAAGTAGTAGCAGAAGACTATATCGTTTACGTCTAGAGGAGTCCCATCGCTAAACGTCGCATTACCGTATATGGAACATTCCCACTCTTCACCTATAGCATCTACTTGTTCCCAGGTGTGGCATAACCAGGGATCTACACTCAGATCCACAGGATTGTCATCCCATAAGGCGTCCCAAATGACTGCAGCGCTGTATGCTTCCCAAACTGAGTCAAGCGTCCACGGGTTCATATCGTCAACATCTTCTAGCCATGCGAAGGTGACTATTCCACCTTCCTGTTGCGCACGCACTGGAAAAGCCGGAAGGAGTATGCCAAGTATAGCTGTCGCTAGAAATACTCCGAAGAAGAGGCCTACTTTTTTCTTCATCTCATATCCTCCTCATAACTCGACATTCTTTATGATCAAGGTTGCTTAAAAGATTGATTGAATTATTAGAACAAAATTATAATAAATCAACAAAAATAGAACGAAATGATGAAACTGGGACAAAATGCACTCCTATCGCAATGCATGGAGCAAATATGCTTGTTCTATACGTATTCAAGATTCAAATTATCGATTGGAACAGAAGGGAGTCTTTTCGCAATGTATGGAACAAACATCTTTATTTTGAATGTATGCAAGATTTAAATTACTAAATGATGCCATTTAAAGGTGGGCGCCAATACGACTGAAGTCGTGGGTTTCCTTGCGGAAAGAGTGTGAGGTGATAATATTCCAGCAAACCTACCTCCAAAGGCACTAAAAGCAAAAGAAGAATATGAAGAAGCCAGAAGTACAGAAATGAAGATATTGAAGTTGAAGGAATACATAGGGCAAATCCCTCGTCACATATAAAATAGGCGAAAAGGGAACCGAGAAACTCCTAGCTTTGCTGAAAACAAAACTTGCGAAGTACAAAGAACAACTCGAAAAACAGAAAAAAACAAAAAAAGGTAGCAGCATTGGCTTAAGTGTTAAGAAAGACGGAGATGCGCAGATAATCCTTGTTGGTATGACGAACTCTGGCAGAAGCAGCCTACTTTCTATTCTCACCGAAGCAAAAGTCAAAATTGCAGATTATCCTTTCACAACCAAAAAACCAACCTTAGGTATTCTAGACTATGAAGGTGTTAAACTTCAAATAGTTGAAGTCCCAGCCCTGTTTCAAGGCATAAACAGTAGCAAGACAGGCCCCCAAATTCTGAGTGTAATCAGAAATGCCGATGCAATACTATTGGTTATTGATTTGACACGAGATGTTTTGGAACAGATGAAAATCCTGTTGAGTGAACTTGAAGAATCTGGAATTAGGATTAATAGAAAACCACCTTTGGTCAAGATTAAAAAGACAGGAATGGGCGGAATACAAATATTGGGTCTTAAATTCTATGATGGTCAGAAAGAGGATTTGATAGATCTTCTTCATGAGAATAATATTTATAATTCTGTTATAAGGATCGAGGGAGAAACAGGGTTAGATGAGATTAGAGAGGCTCTCGATGAGAGTATCGTCTACAAACCAGCATTAATTGTTGCAAACAAAGGAGACGGTGAGTCCTCAGCGGAGAATTACAATAAACTCGAGAGTATGTATAAGACTCGTTTTAAAATAGTACCAGTTTCTGCTGTGAAGATCATTGGATTTGCTGGACTCAAATCAAATATCTTTGATATATTGGCCATAATTCGTGTCTACACAAAGGAAATAGGAGGCGAGGTTTCGGATAGACCTCTGATTCTTAACAAGGGAATGACCGTTGCAGATGTGGCAAAGAAGTTGCATAAGCGCTTTTTAGAGAGGTTTAAGTATGCCAAGATTTTTGGCTCATCTGCTAAATTTGACGGGGAACGTGTCGGATCAGATCATGTTCTCAAAGACAAAGATATAGTTCAGATATTCACCGATTAACAGGGGTGTTGACCATTATTAAAAGTAAATTATCGAATATTGTTATAATTTTCTTGGAGGCAGAAAATGAAGGGAATATTGGGGCCATCGCCAGAGCCATGAGAAACTTTAATTTAAGCAAACTGATATTGGTCAATCCCAAGGTGGAAATTGGGGATACGGCCAGAATGATGGCCATGCATGGGAAAGACGTACTAAGCAAGATCAAAAAAGTCTCTTCATTAGAAGAAGCAATAAGAGATGCGGATTTCATAATCGGAACCACCGCAATATCGGGAGGAGACTATAATATTCTGCGAGTCAATGTCCCGCCAGAAGACATGGGGAATGTGGCGGGGTTGGAAGGAAAGATTTGCATCATATTCGGACGCGAGAGTCGAGGATTATCAAACGACGAATTAGATAGGTGCGATTCCATAATCACAATACCCTCCAGCAGCAAATATCCGACACTAAACGTAGCTCAAGCAGCTACCATTGTCTTTTATGAGCTTTTTAAAGCATTTCAGAGCCATAGACAGACGAAATATCGCAAGGCAGACAGAACTGAAAAGGAGAAACTTATCGATTATTTCAAAGATTTACTTAGAAGAACAAATTATCCTGTTCGTAAACAATATATTGCTTTACGTATCTTTAAGAATATTCTGGGAAGATCCTTCATTTCCGGACGGGAATCGCACACTCTAATGGGAGTATTTAGACGGGCTCTTAAGATGCTGTAAAAAATGAGTTGTGAATCCGAGTAATTAATAACTACTTTTTAAATCCCAACAGCTTTTTTGCTTCGTCGGACATTCTCTCTGGAGTCCATGGAGGGTCCCAGACTACTTCGACATCCACATCATCGACTTCATCGAGTTCCATTACTTTTTGTTTTGCGTTATTAGCTATAAATGAATGCATAGGGCAACCACGTGCAGTCAAGGTCATCTTAACTGATACCTTCTTCCCCTCAATTTTCACATCATAAATCAATCCCAAATCCACTATATTAACTGGAATTTCGGGATCGTAGCAATTCCTCAGGGCACCTATCACATCTTGTTTGGTTACCAACTCAACCACCTTTTTTCGATAACTCCGTTATAACAAGAGTATCCTCACATCAATCAACATATAAACGTTTCTTCAGTTTCCACAAAGATCTTATATATTTCCCTTTTTGGTGCCTTTCACAAATATCTTTATAAAGAAGACGTTTAAATTTAAGGTGATAATTTGGCCAATCACGAAACCGAATGATAGGAGAGGAGAGAATGCCCAAGAGACCCGCTAGGTGCTATACGCGACTTGATAGCAGACCATACGTTAAGAAGAGAACAAAAAGAAAAAGGGATTTAGTACGGGGAGTTCCTAATCCAAAAATCAGAATATTTAATACAGGAAATCGGAAAGGAGTATTTCCTATTCATGTCTGGCTAATCGCCGAAGAGGCAGGCCAGATAAGACATATGGCATTGGAAGCTGCAAGGATAACTGCAAATAGATATTTGGAAAAGAATGCAGAAGGGAAAATGAACTATCACCTTAAAATCCTGATTTATCCACATCATGTTCTTAGAGAAAACAAAATGATGGCCTTTGCCGGAGCAGACAGAATCCAAGACGGAATGCGTCGAGCCTTTGGCAAACCCATAGGAACAGCTGCCAGAGTAAGGCGGGGACAAAAACTGCTCCTAGTTCGTGTAGGACAGGAACATATAGACGTTGCTAAGAAAGCTCTAAGAAGAGCTCAAATGAAATTCCCAATGCCTTGTAGCACGGATGTCGAGATGTTTTCAGACGGAATGGAAAAAGCTCAGGAAAACCAGTAAGAAATGGAGTCTGTTCTATTCTTCCAATATTTTCCAGAATTCAAAATCGTCTTCGCTAGTGCCGGCTATGCTGAACTTTGTTTTCCCGATTAATTCTTCTAAGAGAAGCTTGCGCTCTATCTGAGCCACATTCTTTCTAGTTTCAATTACAACATCTGGATTCACACTAATACTTGTAACACCCTGGCGAACAAGCAATTCTGCGTATTCTGGATAGACACTCGGAGCTTGTCCGCATATTGACACAGTAATCCCCATTTTCTTACAGACTTTGATTAGGTATACTAATGCCCGTAATACTGCAATGTCTCTTTCATCAAAAAGTTCCTGAACACTCGCATCATTACGGTCAGCACCCAGAATTAGCATAGTTAGATCATTTGAGCCAACACTTACTCCCTGTATACCCTCTGCGATCAGCTTATCTATTATGAAAACGGATGATGGTACTTCAACCATGATCCACAACTTGAAGTCCGGATCTTCTTCGGGATCAAGACCTTCCTCTTTTATGATTTGCTTGGCTTTCTTGAAGACTCTTAGTGTTCTGACGAAAGGTAGCATTATGTAGACATTCTTAAAATTGTGCTCATCTCTAACCTTCTTGATTGCTTTCAGCTCAAGCCGAAATATATCTGGTTCTTTGACGTACCGGAATTGTCCACGGTATCCTATCATAGGATTAGGACCTACATGTCCTGCTTCTTCTTCATATTCTGTTCCCCCCTCAAGTGCCAGGAATTCATCAGGTTTAAAGTCCAGAGTACGATAGATAACGGGATTCGGGTAGAAAGCTTCTGCCACCTTTCTGATACCCTCAGCAAATTTGTCGATCATCAACTGAGCTCCGCCTTCCTCAACCAATCTGCGGGGGTGTTTGCCTATCGAGAGCATTAGATGTTCTGCTCGCAGCAGGCCTACACCGTCTGCCCGAGTCTCTCTCGCTACTTTCTCAGCTATCTCAGGAATCGATAAATTGACGTAAATTTTCGTGGAAGTTATCATCTCTGAAACATCTTGCTGTGATAATGCAGCGATCTGCTCTGTCGATTTATGTGCCACCTCCACTCTACCCCTATAGACTAGCCCTTTTTTGCCATCTACAGTGACTATTTCGCCTTTTTTGAGAACCTTCGTTGCCTTTCGAGCTCCAACAATACAAGGTACTCCAAGCTCTCTGCTGACTATCGCAGCATGACAGGTATATCCCCCATCTTCAGTTACTATGGCAGCTGATTTTTGCATCGCGGGAACCCAGGAAGGAGTAGTCATTTTTGTTACTAGAATATCACCTTCCCGAACTTTGCCAATATCTTCTGTACTCATTATTACGTTGGCAGAGCCAATTCCAATCCCCGGACTAACAGGAAGGCCCTTAAGTATTACTTCACCTTCCACAAGGCTTTCCGGAGCAGACACGGCCTCTTCTTTAGATATGTCTTTACTTGACCAGACTGTTTCAGGTCTAGCTTGAAGAATAAATGTTTCATCGTTTTCATCGATTGCCCATTCTATGTCCATCGGACTATCATAATGGTTCTCGATCTTTTCTGCAATCTTTGCAAGGCTCACGATCTGCTCGTCTGTTATACTCTGCCTTCCTCTATCTTCTTTGGGAACCTCAACATTGATGACCTTCCCAGTTTTCTGATCTTTTACGGCCTTTGATTTTTTTTGGCCAATGTTCTTGGTCAATATTCCAAATGAATCTTTATCAACAATAAAAGCATCAGGTGTTACTGAGCCGCTTACGACTGCTTCACCCAGTCCGTAGTTTGATTCAATTAGGATTTTCTTAGGATCGCCAGTAACAGGGTGTATTGTAAAAATTACACCTTGTGCTTTGGGATTGGGAGCAACCATCTCTTGAACTATGACGCTCATTAGTACCTTAAAATGATCAAAACCCTTCTGGGAACGATAGTAGATTGCTCTGGCCGTAAACAACGAACTCCAGCATTTTAGAACGGTTTTGGTCAACCTATCAGAGGTCACATATAGGAATGTGTCCTGTTGTCCGGCAAAACTCGCTCCGGGCAAATCCTCAGCCGTTGCGCTTGATCTCACAGAGACCTCTACATCCTTATGCGTTCTTCGTGCTAATTCCTCGTATGCATTCATCGTGGCACTCTGAATATCTGGTGGTGCTTCGCTCGATTCAACCAGTTCTCTAATTCTCTTTGAAGCATCTTCAAGTTGGTTTAAATCAGAAATATCAACATTTTTGAGCAGATCATGGATTTTCTTGTCTAATCCTGTTTCTTCAATAAAGCGCTTATAAGCATAGGAGGATACCGCAAAACCTTCTGGCGTCGGCGCTCCTGCCGAGGCCAACTCACCCAAGTTTGCAGCTTTTCCCCCAACCAAAGCAATGTCCTTTTTGGACAGTTCATCAAACCACAGGATTAACTGCTTTGACCTTTTCATAATCATCAGGCTCCTTGAGAAGCTCCGCGGTTAATACATAATGTATAATTCACGTAGTTACGCTCATAATCTTTTGAGACATTCCATTATTTAAAATATAGAATCCAACGGGCGAATATTTACGTTGCCATTTATAAACGTGGAGTATTACATGTTGTCCCGCTAAAAGGCATTCTTCATGTCTTATTATTGCTCAAGAATTTATCCAACAAGCTTCGAGGTGTTGATAATCTGGGTCCTAAAACCTACTTCATTTTGAGGTCAACTAAGGAAAAATATGGTAAAAACCCGAAGAAACAGATTCTATCTCTAGTTTTGTTCAAGATGGCTAACTATCAAACTTCGTAAGAAGATTCCATGCACAAGCGTGGAGATATATCGCGTTGCGCTTAAATATTCTCTTGGATACTGAAATTTGAGGTCTTTGACCTTGAGGATGGGAAACAGGCTCTTAGGCTATATGCTTAAGAGCAGGGCTGTCCCGCAGTCTGTGACTGCAACAGAAAGGGAAGTGAACCAGCCCAAAACCTCCCCAGTGTTCACCACTCCGAAGGGAGACATAATGGCGATCCAGAGAGCGAGGGAGGGAGCCCCTTGCGAAAGCTAGGGGTCAGTTCACTTACTATTCTTCCGTCCTCCATTTTCCACTCGATGTTAGCCCTGGCCCCTATCTTAGGATCGTGTGTTACAACGATTACTGTCTTATTGTATTCTCTGTTTAACCTCTCAACCATATCCATTATTTCCTGGCCGGTTTTCGTGTCAAGCTCACCTGTAAGTTCGTCTCCAAGAATAATCGGAGGGTCATTAATTAGTGCTCGGGCTATCGCTACTCTTTGTCTTTCTCCTCCGCTAAGTTGGCCAGGTTTGTGGCGAATTCTATCACCCAACCCGACAGTGTTTACTAACTCTAGAGCTCTCTGTTTATCCTGTTTTTTTATTCCTCTGGGCATTATAGGAACCAACACATTATCTAAAACATTGAGAGTAGGTATAAGATGAAACGATTGAAATACGAAACCGATTTTATCTCTTCTAAAAATTGTCAATTTTCTTTCAGGAAAATCAGTTATGTCAATACCGTCAAGACAGACTCTCCCGGATGTAGGTCTATCTAAGGCGCTAATAATATTAAGGAGAGTAGTCTTGCCACTTCCAGAAGGACCCATTATGGATATATAATCTCCCTGACGGACACATAAACTTACATCATTAAGTGCTACGACCTCGGTTGTGCCTAGGGTAAAGGTTTTACTCACGTTCTTACATAAGATCTCAATCTTGCCTTCACAAATATCTGAGTTGATGCCACTTCTGACAACGCTAATTTCTTCAGTCTTCAGATGTCCATCGACGCTCATGGCAGTCATTTAACTATTCACCTCTTAGAATTTTGACTGGTGATACTTTTGATGCTTTTAAGGCAGGATATATTCCTCCAATAATCCCCATTCCGATGACAAATCCAATCAGTTGCAGAAATACCTGGATTTGAAGCGGATTGAGAGCAATCACAAACATCATTTCTATTGCTTGTAAGAATCCTACTCCTATACAGAAACCAAATACCCCACCTATGGATGTTATTATTAACGACTCATAGAGGATGTCTTTTACAACATCCATATTCTGCCACCCTGTAGCTTTAAGAGTAGCAAACTCCTTCATTCGTTCCATAACACTCATCAACATCGCTACGACAATACTCATTCCACCTGCTATTCCGGCTATTAAAGATATTGAAAATACAAGAATGTTAATTGTATCCATAAACTCTGTGAACGAGCCCAATTGCTCTTCAAATGAAAGAATTTCAACTCCTAATTCCTCATCTTCCGAAATTCTTTCAATTTCATCTCTAATATAATCAACGTTTTCAGGGCCATCTGCCTTTATTAATAAGACACAATACGTGTCATCTGTGAAGTTGGCTTTAAACTGCCTTACGCATCCTACGGTTGTATAGATATTCATTTCCGAAAAGAAATCTGCTGAAAATAGGCCCACTAAGGTAATATTGACAAAATCAAAGGTCAATTCATTAAAGAGAGAGATTTCATCTCCAAGTTCTAAATCCAGGAAACTAGCAGCAAATCCCCCCATAACACATTCGCCGTCATTGTGAAAGATCCTTCCTTTGTTTATCTTAGCAGTTCCCCCATCGACAGCAGTATCGTTTTCTAAGTTCACACCGACAAGTGACGGACTAATTGGGGAGCCCGCATATAATTGAACTGAATGAATTACCTGTGCTGAATAGGCGTTTATGTGATCTATTTGAGTTATGCTGTGTACTTCTGTCAAGTTAAACTTGCTGAAGTAATAATTTCCATCCTCCTGCTGAACCATTATTGAATCAAGATTTTCCAGTGCAAACGACGACGTTTGATCACTTATAGTCGCTCCAAGGGATGCCATCGCTGTCATTAATGCAATACCGATTGCCACCCCAATAATACACAAGCCTGCAATGCTTTTTTTCCTGAAAGCGTTTTTTATAGCAAATTTGAACATACGGATTTACACCCAAAAACTCATCGCCAAAGAGAGGCATTATCTTAGAATCCGTCAAACGCTTATTTATATCTTTCTGAAGTAATCGCAATGGGTGTTCAATAATTTTTTTCTGAATTTACTATTTTTTGTATAGAATTCATATCCTCTTTCATAAGATTGCGAATATCATAAAAGATAATACTAGTTGTGTGTAGAACAATCCAGGGCGCAGATGGCTTTGTTTTGGAAAAATAAGTCACCATTTATAGATATGGAGGAGTGCTTTACTTGTATTGAATAGTAGTTTTTGTTTAGATTTTACTAAGGGCGGATATTCGTCCGATAGGGTTCGAAATATCAGATCTGCACCAACTTCCTCAGCTAATTGAGCTATCAGTGGCTGTAGTTCAACTGGCGGACGAATGGCGTAGATTAATGAAGCCCCCCTGTATAATTCCTTGTTTGGTTCCATTATATTATCAACAATGGCCGTTAAACTGGGTGCATTTTCCTCTACAAAGTCTATGAAATCCGGCGTGATATCTGTTACTATAACCTTGGTTCTTGGTAGACTTTTCTTAATCTCAAAAGCAATTTGGAGATAATTTCCCGCACAAACTTCGATTATTTTGCTTGAATAGGGATAGTTTTGTATGATGTACTGGGCAATTGCGACAGCGTCGGGAAGGCCAGATTCGGTCTCAGATAGTTCGTCGGAAGATCCTTCCTGCATAAACTCCCTTTTCCCCCAATTCTTGCTCGATTCTTAGGAGCTGATTATACTTTGCAGTTCTATCGCTCCTTGCCACAGCACCGGCTTTAATCTGTCCAGAGCAAATCCCAACAGCGATATCTGCAATTATTGGGTCCTCGGTTTCCCCAGATCTATGGCTTACAATCACAGAAAAGTTATTGTTATACGATAATTTGACAGCATCTAGTGCTTCTGTCAATGTGCCAATCTGGTTGACTTTCAGAAGCAATGCATTTGCTGCACCTACATCTATCCCCTTCTTTATACGATCAGGATTTGTCGCAAAAAGATCATCTCCAACTATTTGTACTTGGGAGCCAATTTTCTGTGTCAATCTGGCGAAGGTTTCAAAATCGTCTTCCTGAAATGGATCCTCTAATGAGAGAATAGGATAGCTTTGAACAATATCACAATAGAAATCCGCTAACTCCTCGGCGGTAAGTATCTTTGTATCTATTGTGTATCTTCCTTCTCTGTAAAAAACGCTTGCAGCTGCATCGAGCGCCAACCCGACATCTTTTCCGGCTCTATACCCAGCTTCTTCTATTGCATGGACAATAGCGTCTAGAGATTCGTAGGTTAGCTTCATATTTGGAGCATATCCCCCCTCATCACCAACATTTTTGGCACCTTTTCCATATTTTCGGATAAGAGATTCACCAAGGTCCTGATATATTTCGACGCCCACACGAAGAGCTTCTCGAAAAGTTTTCGCTCCATGGGGCACAATCATGAATTCCTGTATTGCAAGATCATTCCCCGCATGTATTCCACCATTTATGATATTCATAAATGGAACGGGTAACACAAATTCCTTGCGATCCGCAATTAGGTTTTTGCTTAGATATTTATAAAGCGGTATTTTCATCATTTTTGCCGCTGCTCTAGATGCGGCAAAAGAGACTCCCAAAATTGCGTTTGCCCCGAGTTTTTTCTTGTTACCGGTACTATCAAGTTGAATCATTCGCATATCTATTGCCTTTTGGTCGCGTATATCCTTCCCGATTAAGGCCGGACAAATAACCTCCTCAACATTTCTGATGGCCTTCAAAACACCTTTTCCTCTATATCGGGATTCGTCCCCGTCTCTTAGTTCCACGGCCTCGTGGATGCCTTTTGAAGCACCAGATGGAACTGCAGCACGACCAGACGAGCCATCTCTTGTTATTACGTCTACTTCAATTGTGGGATTTCCACGCGAGTCCAAAATTTCACGCGCACGAATGATTTGGATCTCAAACTTGGAATCTGACAGTTGTAAGACCCCCTACTTCTTTCTTAATATCTTAACACTGGATTTTTTAAGCATTAGTATATTTTAGGGATTTGGTGTTGTTGATGGCAGAAAGGCACATATCAAGAAAAAGACTTGAGATGATGATAGAACAGCTACTGCCACACCCATCACCCAAGGTGATGCTAGAGCAATATACAATTGATGCTATCGCTGCTGCCAATGTATTGTACATTGCTTCTCATGTATATGATGACGTGAAAGATAAGATAATCTACGACCTCGGCTGTGGAACAGGAAGACTAGCTTTAGGTGCTGCAATCTTGGGAGCAAGAAGTATGGTTGGTGTAGACATCGATGCACTGGCAATTGAAATAGCAAAGGAAAATGCAATAAGCCTGGGACTGTCAGATAGGACAAATTGGATAATAGCAGATATTGATTGTGTAAGCGGCAAAGCAGATACGGTAATTCAGAATCCCCCGTTTGGAGTGCAAGTTCGAGGCAGTGACGTCAGATTTTTGAAAAAGGCAATCGAAATATCTCAGGTGGCATATTCTTTGCACAAGAGAAGCGAGAATACAAGGAAGTTTATAAAGGGGATAGCAGAAAGACACGGTGGTATTATTGATAATGTCATAGAAATGAGTATGATAATCCCACATCTATTCAATTTTCATAGTAAGAAATACCACGTGGTTAAAGTGGACCTATACCGAATAAAAGCAAGAAGAGGATTCCTATGAACGAAGAAATTAAGACAGGAGATACCGTCCTACCTGGCGATAAGCTTGGTGTGATAGAAGAATTTGTGCCAGGCAGTGGAACCTATCAAGAGGACGGTGTAATTTATGCAGCAGCCGCAGGCACCATATTAATAGACATGAAGAAAAAGAAAGTCACTGTCTCTCCATACGTAAGGCCGATCTTGCCAAAGAAAGGAGATATAATTCTAGGCTTGATTGAGGCGATTGAGGGGAGAAGAGCCTATGTTACAATTGCAATGATAGGAGAAAAAGCTTTACCATATCCGTTCTCTGGAGTAATATTCGTAAGACAAGCAACCGGACGTTTTCTGGAAACAATATATGAAGCGTTTGCACCTGGAGACATGGTTAGAGCGGTTATTACAGAGGAGGAAAATGGTATGTATCGGCTATCAACAGCTGATGAGAACTTAGGCGTAACACATGCTTTCTGCTCAAAATGTGGTGCAGAGATAGTCAAAAAACAGAAAAGGCTGAAATGTTCATCTTGTGGCAGCATCGAGCAAAGAAAGATTGCAGCGGACTACGGAATGACAATAACCAGCAAAGAAGAGGACGACAGAGTAAAGAAAAAACCTGTTGGGAAAACAAAAAAGAAGGGATAAGTTAGGGGGAGCGCATACTTGAACGTAGAAATTGTTGAAAAAGATAAGAAGAGTATTGAATTACGTGTGAGTGGTGAAGGCCACACACTATTTAGTGCCTTAAGAAAGATTCTATTTGAAGATAAGGATGTTTCTTTTGCTGGATATGATGTGGAACATCCAGTACTTGGATCAACGAAATTTTATCTCAGGGTCAAAGGAAGGAGGGGAGTTAGTACTATCCTAGCCGAGGCGGTAGGAAAACTTATAAAAAGAGCTAAAGAACTCAGACACAAATTTGAGGAGTCGCTAATAGAGTAAAGGGGAAATCTATGGGAACGATCAAAACAGCCGAAAAGGTTGTATTCTCTTTCAGATATAAGAGTATCGAGGAAATCTTTAGGGACAAAGGTTTGGCAAAGCTAGGGGATAGTCTGGTGAACCTTGTCTATTCCCTCGCAAAATCCCGGATGCGTAACAAACCCGACGGCTGGAAAGTCCCAGGAAAAGTCCTTGCTGAAGCTATACGAAAAGCAGAACTAAAAGAATTTGCCCCACGAAGGTCGGACGCCCACTCTCTGGGAGACAGCGCGGAAGGTCTCATAGCCTATGTATGGCTCGCCAAGGTATTAACTCTGGAAGAAATCTCTCAAGTCTTGGAAGAGGAAATGAAGAAGTGGAAAATCAGCAGTAGACGAAGTGAAATCCTGATGGCAACAGAGGCATTTACTGTGCTTTTGAAAATCATAAGATGCAAAATAGGCCTATGAAGGATCGAAGGAGCCTGTTGTTTAGAACCTGAGCGAGAGCATCATTTCCCCAAAGAAATTTTAGGTTTATAGAATACTAGTACTCTCTCCATGTATAGTTACACTCTGTGCATCTGAAAAAAGAGGTCGCAGCTTCATCCGCACGCCTTGTCTGAACGTGCCAATAGTAAGCTCTCTTACAACCACATTTGGAACACTCTGCTCTTGTGGTGGGCATAGTCTTTATCTCTTTTTCGATTATTACGGTCTTGTCCTTTGGTGAATGGTGTATGTGTTGCTTTAGAGTATACTTCTTGCTGGATTCTTCACTAGCCAAATCCGCACTCCGAACGTAGTTACACTTTCGACATTTCAAAAGTATTCTTCCACGCTCGTTCTTGGGAAGTAGTAATCCACCACATTCTGGACAGAAATCCACGTTTTCCCCTTCCTGTAAGATACGAGAAAAGCTATTCTCTTTAAAAAGATTTGGAAGTGGCTTCAGATCTGCCCTTCAATTGTTGGGTAATATCCGCATATTTTCTAAATAGTATGCATTTTTAAAAGAAATGATGCCTGCTAGAATTAAGGGAAGGATGACATATGGATACCTTTAAGGTGGCAGTGGTGGGTCCCGGCGGTGTCGGAAAAACTACTATTGCAAACCTGTTAAGTGGAAGAATGATCACAAAAAAGTATGACCCGACCATTGGTATAAACTTTGCAACTACTTCACTAAGAGAGATTAATGCTAGAATCTCGATTTTTGATTTTGCGGGACAGGGCAGGTTTAGCTTTATGATAGAGGATCTAATAAGAGGTTCAAAAATCACCCTTTTGGTCACAGACTCTACTCCAAAAAACGTATTAAATGCTAAGAAAATGCTCAAATGGTTGAAAGGACTTAAAGGCGGTAGGATTTTTGGAATTGCCAACAAACAGGATCTAGAAGGTGTTTTGTCTCCAGATCGCGTAGAAAAAATGCTAGGAGTAAAAACCTACGGAATGATTGCGATAGACAGCAGAAAAAAGGTACACATGTACCGCATACTATTGCAGGCCCTTCAAGAGACATTATAGGGAACGTTTTCTTACAGGACAAACCTTAATACAGATTCCTCCTTCTAACTAGTGGTGGGTCTAGGTAGGATTGCTTATCGGATTCCACCTAATGCGATTTAAAAGTGGCGAACCCGATGATGGAGAGATGGGCACCTGCAAAATGGAGAGTCATTAAAGATATCTCTCCAAATGACGTTAAAGTTCGAGTAATTGGAAGAATAGTGGAATCCAGACCAGGGTTTGTGGTTTTGGATGACGGATCGGGCTCTATCGTTGTCAGAACGCGTGAAGAATTGGAGATTGGAGATATCATACGCGCCATCGGCAACATTCATAAGAAGAAAGACGGGAGTCTCGAGATCGATGCAAGTATTATCCAAAACATGAACGAATTGGACTTTCCAAGGTACATGGAAGTCTATGAATTAAGGAAGAAATACACAGAGAATGAGTGAACTACCCCACCCTTTCGGATGGAGTCCTCTTGCCTGAAAAATGAATAAAATAGAAATTAAGGCATGTTTTAGAGCAACGCAATGTATATAACTTCGAGGTGGTATTAGTAGTTGAAGTAGTCCTTTAGCGGTTTATTAATACAAAAGCGATTAGAGGGAAAGCCATGTTTCAAATGCTATTTGGGGACGCAAAACTGTGGAGGAGTATAATCGAGGCGTTGTCATCACTTGTGGATGAGGCGAATTTTATTGCGACGCCTGAAGGAATCATGATGAAGGCCATGGATCCATCCCATATAGCCATGATAGATTTTGAAATGCCTAAAAATGCAAT
>JBHLKK010000026.1:0-18059 GCA_048886745.1 Candidatus Hodarchaeota archaeon
AGCAAGCCATACTTGCCACAGCAACAGCGGGAATCCAACTAGGAGTTCTGTATCAGATTCAAGTTCTACAGTACGCTCTTCAATATGGTTTCCATAGACCAATAATACTCGATATTTTCCACTCAGTAGATTGATAGATATTTCCCTGTCAAATATGTCTGCGTAAACAAGTTGTCCTGTATCGTGGTCATATATGAAGATTTGAACGTGAGCAAGAGAATTCCCATCGAGGTCCGTAGCTGTCACAAGAAGCACAAACATTTCCCCTTCAAGGTCATACAGGAAGTCATCTGTCAATCCGAAATATTCGGTCAAATCTTTTGCTAGAGTTCCGCCTACTGTATAGCTATCAGAAAAGTCCATGTCCTCCAATAATGCTTTTAGAGGTTTGATGAGCCTTTCATCAGCCAGTTGCAGGGCTTCCGTAAGCATGATCAATGGCATTAATGTCGAGGCATCAGCAATCGTGATATCCTCCGTCAAAGTTTTTCTAGGTCGCAAAGACTTTTCATCAGCATATTGAAGAATCTCAAACAGGTCAAGTTCTTCAACACCCTCTATTTTGGTATAAAGGTCATCTGCTAGATCCATGTCCTCCGATAGTGATTTTAGAGGTCTGATTAGTCTTTCATCAGCCAGTTGCAGAGCGTCTAAAAGCGCGATTAGCGGCATAAAGGTCTTAGTCTCTGTAAACAGAACGGTTTCTGACAAATCTTTCTTGGATCGGAAGAGTCTCTCATCGATATACTGAATCATCTCAAACAGATTAAGCTCTTCAACACCCTTTGTCTCAGTATAGAGTCCATCTGTGAATTGGATATTCTCAGTAAAACCTTTTCTTGAAGCTAGTTGTCTCTCATCTGTCAAGCCTAGGGTTTCAGTCAGAGTCTTTAGTATGGTTTCCAAGGTTAACAAAGAATCAGAGACGCTTATGCTTTCACTCAAGACCTTTAGAGGTGCTATTCCTCTTAAATCCTCCATTCCTAATGTCTCGTCCAAATGCATTGATAATGAGCCACTCAATTGGATCTCATCTGCAGCGTCAATCCCTTCAAGCAAGTACTTCCTTGCGGTCAATTGTCTCTCATCAGCCAAACTCAAAGTTTCGGTTAGGGTTTTTAGTACCATTTTCAGAGTTATCAGAGAATCAGTAGTTTCTATATCTTCGCTCAAGGTTTTTGATGTCAAAATCCTTCTCAAATCTTGAGTCTGGAATGTCTCATCCAGATATTTAGATAGTGATCCGCTTAATTTAATTTCATCTACAGAATCAATTCCTTCCAGCAGATATTTCCTTGCCAAAAGTTGCCTTTCATCCGTAAGGCTTATTGTTTCAGCTAAACTCTCTATAATCCTTTTTGATGTCGAAACAACATCTGTCATTCTGATCGTTTCGGTTAATAATTTCCTGGTTAATAATTGCCTTTCGTCAGTGAATTGGATGGTCTCTATCAGATCCATTGACAGTGAACCGCTCAATTCTATAACATCAGCAAATCGAAAGCTTTCTGAAAGCATTTTTCTGGACATAATCATTCTTTCATCAGCTAAGCCTAAGGTTTCTGCCAGGGTATATACACTCAAAATTCGTATTTGATCAGTATGTTGTATTGATTCAAGGAATGCCCTTATTGCGAAAGATTTTTTGGTGTCCGTAAATGAGATTGTGTCTGTTAAAGCTTTCCGCGAAAGAAGCTGACGTTCATCCGTGAGACTCAAAGCTTCAGCTAGGTTCTTTATCTTTGAATGCTGTGTTTCTGTGGCATCCGTAAATGAGATTCCTCCGGATAGCATCTTTCTGGCTCTTAATTGTCTCTCGTCTGTCAGCTGCAAAGTCTCAGCGAAGCTTTCCAGAATACTCACATTATAATTTAGATTATCGGTAACATCAATATATTCAATCATTCTTTTCGAAGCCAGAGATTCCCTAGAATCCGTAGGAGCAAGACCCTCAGATAGCCTAAGTGAAGAATAAGATGTCTTTTGATCAGCAATTTCAACGTCCTCGGTTAATGAATATGAAAGGGCAGTAATCCTTTGATCAGTTGCTTCAATTCCCTCTAATTTTGTAACTATTGCATTGATTCTTCTTATATCAGAAAAGTCAATGCCTTCTGTTAGATTCTTTATCTTGACTTTAGTCTTGTAAAAATCATCGGTTATATCCATACTTTCTCCTAATTCCTTCCTGGCAAGAAAGAGAGCTACTCCAGCCAAAGAAATCGATTCAGATAAATGAGATAATATATTAAATGAATAAGCAATTGTCATAACTATTGATTCAGTTAAGGCCCTGAGAGCTTGGAATAACAACTCATCATCAAAATCAATGCTCTCAGTATAAATCCTAGTAATTCTTTTTATGGTTACTAGATTGTCGATAAAACTTAAACTCTCATTCATATATCGATCTTCATGATCGCTCCAGGTGTGGAGAAATGAGCATTCTATCTGCCATTGACTTTGCAAGGTATCCGAGGCTTTGTCTGTATCCACGAACCTGATTGTGAAAGTAGAGCTGGTAAGATAACTCTCAATTGAAACATTGTTCCAACTGGAGACATTCAAATCCGCAATGAGAGTTACCCAACTCCCATCCCAAACATCTACTTGCAGGTTTTCCGCATCTTGAGTTCCTGTATTTATGCACAACCACTCTGTGGATTCATCGTAATCTGCCGCAGTCCATTGAATTTCCAGATCCAATTCATAATTTGATCCTCCGACCTGACTTGTTCCCATCCTTGCATGATCTGCGTAAACATCATCGTTACCCCCTACCCTGATATGAGTAAGATATATTTGCATATTGTTAACCTGAGTGCCTGAAAAAGTTTCACCGGATATGGCCACAGTATAATACTGTTTGGTTAGTGTTAAGTTCAATTCACCCGCAGAATAATATGAACCGTTATGTCCCCAGAATACTTCAATATCATCATCATTAGGACCGTCATCGTTCCAACCATAAATTGAGAAGTTTACCGAGATTCCACTACCTGATAAGGATGTATTGGCAAAAGTAAAATGCCCTTGTGAATCTTGTGATCTAGAATAAATGTAGTTGGTGGGCTCATCCTGAGCATCTAGATACGGTTCTGCTCCGACTTGTGTCCACGTTTGGTAAGTTGAATCATTCCCGTCGCAATCTAGCCATTCGCTTCCTCCACCCACCGAAGTATCTTCTTCTGTCAATGTATCATAATATGCATCATAATACTGTTGAGCGGAAAAATTAACATGGGTTCCAATATCGGCAGGAGCCCCAATATTACTTGTGTTATTATCAGCAAAATCCTCTGATTCTCTCAATTTTGTTGCAGCAAAAATCGGTGTCCCCACTAAGAGGAGAAAAATTGATAGAGCGAGTACACTACACACTAATACCCTTCTTCTCTTCATTTTTGTCGCCCTACCAATAAAGATCTTTTAAGGACCTGCGATTGTAAAGGTGAATCTCACCGTCAATTCGTCATTTACGTCCAGGGAAATTGCGCTGAAATCCTGATAGTTCAACAGTGTTCCACCTGAGCTGGCGTCAAAACAACCTGCCTCAGTGATTGCGCCGCTGGACGAGAAAATAAACGTGGCTTCAAGTCTAAATTGATGGTCTGCCGGCTCTGTGTAGGTTCCTGAAGTCCTGTTGAATTCTGTAACCAAAGCAGTTGAAGTGTAATCTCCGCCGCTGCCTGTTCCGATTGCAATGTAGGTGAAGTGGTTTTCAGTTTCCGAAGAATTTGCAATCATATCCCTAATCTGGTTTGCACCGACAGTTGTGAGGTTGTTGAAGCAACTGTATACCAGCACACCGTTTCTATAGAATTCCCAGTACCCTTCGATACCATAACCGCCGCCTCCGTCAACTTCATAAGCACCGACCTGCTCCTGGAGATTCAAGATGAAGGTATGTTGAGCAATATTGACATAGATCAGACCACCGATAACAGCGAAACAGACGACAAAAATGCCAGTGAGCATTATCTTTTGATTCCTATCCATTTTCGTCTCTCCATTTTTTTGGCTGTTCTGAGTATCTCCCGACAAAATATTTAAATTTTCTGAAACATTTATAAATCGTTCTGCGGTATCACCAACGAGACAGATGAAAGGCGCGATAGGAATAGAAGATGATTGCGAATATTATAAGAAATGTAATGAGTAGTAAAATAAATATGAATGCTCCTTTTCTAAGAAGAGTAGATTTACATAAGCAAAAAATATAAAATCACGTATTATTAAGAAATTCAGGAAATGGATATCCATAATTATAGAAGGTTTTGAGGAATTGTCACAAAAATCACTGATAATCTATAAATCAGTATTTCATGGAAACACCGAAAAAGTTGCCAAAGCAATGGCTGAAGTTCTTAACGCAGAGTTGGTCGAACCTCATGAGATTGGCGCAGATAATCTCCTAAAATACGATTTGATTGGGCTGGGCTCGGGGATATACAATATTAAACATCACGAGGATGTGCTGAACTTTGTTGATGAACTACCAAAGATGGAAGGCAAGAAGGCCTTTATTTTCTCAACCAGTGGCCTAAGAAGTATCAGGATTTTTCACAGCTTCAACAAGCACCTGGAGAAAAGACTTTTGGAAAAGGGTTTCAACATAATTGGCAAGTTTTCCTGCCGAGGCTATGACAATAACGGACTCCTGAGATTGATAGGTGGAATAAACAGAGGCAGACCCAATGAGAACGATCTAGAGAAGGCAAGAAGATTTGCTAGAAACTTGAAAGCGAGTCTTCTTGGTGATTAAACGACCAGAAATATATCAAACGATTATCCAGCTTGATGAAAGCTCTTATTTGGACGATCCCCAAGTCGGATCTTTATCGTGAGAGAAATTACAAAAAAAGGGGGAGAGAAGGAAGTTATTAGGAGATTTCAGCGCTCTGAACCTCGACCTGTGGTTTTGCCCCTCTTCTCCTCATCTCAACGACCAGGAGTGCTCCTACAACTCCAAGAGCCAGAAGTACCGATCCAACAATGAATATTGAGGCTATTCCAGCAACACCACCGAAGTAGGCAACGAAGGTCGGATCGTGGGTTATGCTGTAACCACTCCAATTGGAGTAGCAAGAGCTAAAGAATACAACAGCTTCTGCGTACTCACAACGCGTAGCAAATCCACTTAATGTACCTTCTTGTTCAGTAAAGTCTATTACTTCAAATACGAGGTAGTAGAGGTGTTTTGGAATCACCACTGTACCAACATCATAGGTGTTGCTATCTTTTCCCCAGACATATGTGCCACCGAAGTAAACTTCAGCAAAGTTTTCACCATCCACATTGAAGAACAGAGCACCGCCTTCAACTTCGTCAGATATTTCTGATTCGCTTGTTTTGGCTTCTTCTATTTCATCGATGAAAGTCGCCGAATAATCTAGTTTGAGGAACGCGGACCAATATGAAAGAGCTAATCCCAGTCCATCCACTTCTGCCAGTATCTCTCCAGTCGTCTGATTCTTGAATTCACCAACGAATTGGTCGATCTTCATTGTGGCCTTATCTTCTTCGACCGTGAAATGGTAGGTGAACTTAAGGCTGTCTACTATTACGGGAATATCTGTGAGCTCTGCATAATCCAGTATGCCATACTCATGAGCCAGCGGATTGCCCCAGTATGATATCAGAGAACCATTCAGATCAGTTATCTCGACACTCCACTCAATTGCATTATTTACTACGTGCGGCACCACAACTTGTCCAATTTCGGCGGAATCCAGCACAAAACCGTACATAACTTCTGAAGTGACTTCATCCAACCCTTCTTCAGTTTCTTTAAAGGTCAGGTCCATCAGACCATTGTCATTTGTATCATTGAAGACTGTCATGCCTGCGAAATAGTGTTTCATCCATGTCAGCCTTATGTCTGTGTCTAATTCTGAAATCCTCAGATTCAGCAGAGCCCATTGTTCAATGTCAAAACCCACTTCACAGGCAGTCCCATTCCCATTTTCACTATAACTTCCCGTCATTTCCTCGGCCCACCAGAACTCCTCCAGGTTCAGATTGGGAATCACAGTAAGAGGGTCAACCTCCACTGGAGGATCAACAGACTTATTATACCATGTATATTCAATGCTGGATGAGAAATTGTACGTAACAAACACATAGTAGAAGTAGGAGAAGGTTAGGGCCTCATCTCCGCTCAAGTGTGCTAGAAGATTGTCATCGCTCATTGCTTCTTCCTGCTCTTCCTCTTCGCAGGCTAATCCTATGCCATTATTCCCGGTTTCTTCAAATCCGCTTTCCAACTCTGGATATTCGGCCATAAGCCAATTCATAAGGCTCTCATCAGAATCTGCGAATAGTCCTACATAGAAGCTCTTAAAGTCCCATGTCATATTCCAGCTCCAAGTAGCGTTTTCCTTGATCACGTAATGATTTCCAAGATTATCTTCAATCCAGTAGCCGTCGCAATACTCCTTATGGTATTCAGAGTGGCTTCCACTCTGATTGATCCATTCATATGTAACAAAGACGCCAGGAAGCATTTCTGTCATACCTTCGAAAAGCTCGTAACCCGGTTCACCGCTACCATGGATCAGTGTATTGGATCTCATTGCTGGAACAAAGGCAGGCATCAGCAGACCCATTGAAAGAAAGAATGTTAATACCAAAGAAAATCCAATGGCTTTTCTCATAGGCCTTCTTCCTTTGATTCTTAAAAGTATGTATCAATCGGGACGGATATGAACATTTCCGATGAACTGTTCAGATGGTGTGAAAACAGACCTGCCAGACGCCTTTTCGAGCAAAAATAGATCCTATTGAGGCCCTCAATTGTTCGATAAGAATGGTGGCAGGCTGAAATCAAAAAATAACTCTTCCTAGGTCTCCACGTCTCTTATCAATGATACTACGTTTGTTCTTCCGACTTGGTCTCTCTGTACAATTCCTTTCATCTCCAACGAGGATAAAGCTACGCTCAGTGTAGCCTTACTTAATCCGGTTTGATCTTGGAGTTCTCTTTGAGTCAACGGGCTATTGAGGGATCTGAGTTGATTCAAAACCCGCCTTTCAGAATTTGATAGGGTTACAAGGCGAACCTGCGGCTCTTGCTGTGATTGTAGGTCGGGATCCACCACAATTTCAAGCCTCTCCACTCTAGCTTTTAACCTATTCATAATCAGCATTATTGCATCGAAAATTAGAATAACAGAGAGTAGCATTGTTATTGAAGTTATCAGAACCATTATGTTTTGTCCTGCCATTATTGAAGAATACCAAAGCAGTATAGCTGCCCCCAAAAGCACAAAGCTAACTATTATGAGAATAATATCCACGTTTAGACCTTTTCTTCTCACACTCATCAACTCTTCTGCTTTCACCCGACCCAGGAAGGGATTTAGATCCACCCGCCTTTTTAATTATTGATTATTAAAGGACCAAGAGTAATAAGAGTCTTTTCAACTATCACAAATCTTAAAAATTGATCAAAGCCCTAATACATATGTCAAATCGATTTGGGTGATGCTTTTGAAGGGGTGGAATGGAAAGTTTCTGAGAATCAATTTATCAACCCAAAAAATCAAGATACAAGAATATGATGAGAAAATGGCGTTAGAGTTCCTTGGAGGCAGGGGTTTTGCAGCCAAAATCCTCTGGGATGAACTGGAACCCGGAGTTGATCCTTTATCTCCCGAAAGCAAACTCATAATGGCAACAGGTCCATTGACTGGTGCATTACTGCCAAGTAGCGGGAAGTTGATAGTTGCGGCAAAAAGCCCACTTACCGGTGGGTATGGAGACGGAAACATAGGAACATATGGAGGAATTCAGCTGAGGAAGGCGGGCTTTGATGCAATTATCTTTGAGGGAGCCTCAGATAAGCCAGTGTATGTTTACATAGAGGATGATAATGTAGAGATTCTTCCGGCAGAAGATTTGTGGGGACTTGGATCTTTTGAAACACAAAAAAGGCTTGAGGAGAAATATGGAAAGAATGCCGGTATTTTAAACATTGGTCAGGGAGGCGAAAATAAGGTTCTGTACGCAGTAATTATGTCAATGGAGGGTAGAGCTGGAGGCAGGCCAGGTATTGGAGCAGTCATGGGCTCCAAAAGACTCAAGGCAGTAGTCATCAAAGGATCTAAGAAAACTCCTTTGGCAGATCCAGACGGGCTAAAGAAACTCGGTCGAGAAGGTTACAATGAAGTAAGGAAGAGAGAGAATTATGATTTTTGGATTAGGCAAGGAACCATGGGCGTCCATTCTTGGTGCCAAGAGACCTCCTGTCTACCCTCGTACAACTTCAGAGAGGGACGCTTTGAGCAAGCAGAGAGTATTAACGGTGACGTGATGGAGGAAATGAAGCATGATAGAATCGGATGTCCACTCTGCAATATGCGATGCGGGAATAGAATTCTTGACACAAAGAAAAGGCCTGTTGAAATGGATTATGAGAACGTAGGAATGTTGGGAGCAAACATCGGAATGAATGATCTGAGGGAGATTGGCACTCTGATCTGGTTGGCTGATGATTACGGGATCGATACAATAACGCTGGGAGGGACGATTAGCTTTGCAATGGAGGCTTCAGAAAAGGGTTTGATCGATGAAAAGATAGAATGGGGCGATTTTGAGAAAGTTGAGAAACTGATTGAGGATATTGCCTACAGGAGAGGTCTTGGCAATACTATGGCTGATGGTGTCGAACGATTCTCACAGAAACTTGGACAGGACTCACACGTTTGGGCGATTCATTCCAAAGGATTGGTGGTTTCTGCATACGATTGCCACTGCAATCCGGGCATGGCCCTAGCCTTTGGTACTTCCCCTGTCGGTGCGCATCATAAAGACGCATGGATTATAGCATGGGAGATGAAAATAGGGAGAGAATCGTACAGCAGAGACAAAGTTGACAAGATAATTGAATTCCAAAGGATAAGGGGAGGAATTTTCGAGGGAGTAGGTACATGCAGACTTCCGTGGATTGAACTCGGATTTGAAATGGAATGGTACCCCAAGTATCTTAAGGCAGCAACAGGTGTCTCTCTTACTCTGGATGAATTGTACACAATTGGTGACAGGATATATGCACTGATTAGAGCATTTTGGGTGCGAGAGCTTGGTGGCAAATGGGATAGAAGAATGGATTCGGTTCCAGAAAGATGGTTTGAAGAGCCTCTCACAAAAGGACCATTAAAAGGGAGGACGCTTGATAGGGACGGATACGAAAAGATGCTGTCATGGTATTATGAAGCCAGAGGATGGGATTGGAGAGGAATACCCACCAAAAAGACCTTGGAGAAGTTGGGTCTAGGATATGTGGCAGAGGGACTTGGAAGATCTGTTAAGCTAAACCGGTGAGAACTTGATGGTCAAGATTAAATTGCTAGGGTATGTTGCAAGTCTGGCCAAATTTAAGAAAAAGGAGATACGGATTAACAAAAGAGTCAAAGTAAAGGATTTGCTGGGTGTCAAAATTAGCGAGGACAGAGTAATCGTCCTAGTAAATGGCATATCATCTTCTCTTGAAACAGACGTAGATGATGGTGATGAAATAGTAATACTCCCAATTATCGGGGGAGGATGAGACGATGAAGGTATTCTCTGATACCTGCAAGCTGTCAGATGGAGTATACATGATAGATGCAAATGGATGGGGTGTAGAAAAGTCAACCTCAGTACTCGCGATTATCGGGAAGCAAACTGCTATAATAGAGACTGCAGATTCCAACTCAGCTGCAAGAATTCTTGATACACTTAGGGATCTTGAAATTGATTTGGACTCAGTGGGATATATTATCCCAACTCACAGGCATACAGATCACGCGGGAGGCGCAGCTCCTCTTGCAAAGGCTTTGTCTGAAGCTACAGTTTATGGACATCAATACACAATTGATATTATAAGAAATCCGGCAAAAATGAATCAAGCAGTAGTTGAGATGTTCGGAGAATATGCAATCCCGATGGAGGCGCTGGACGATGAGAGCAGATTCGTGACTGTGAGGGGGGGAGAGACCATAGAGTTGGGCAATGATCTGGTGATTGAAATCATTCATACTCCAGGACATACTTCGGACCACATTTCATTGTATGAAATGAAAAACAAGATCATGTATTGCGGGGATGCGGCTGGAATATTGAATTTCAGAAACAAGACCATAGTTCCGTCAACTCTGCCACCGAGCTTCAAATTCAAACCCTATGTTTCTTCTCTTGAGAAGATGCTAGATTATGAATTGAACGCGGTAACCTTTGCTCATTTCGGCACAGTCATGGGAAAAGAAGCCGATAAGATTCTGAGAGATGGAATAGAAACTGTTGAAGAATGGATGGAAGTTGGGGAAGAAGCTTGGAAAGACAAAGGAGATGTCGAAGCAGTAATCGGGGCACTGAAACTCAGATACGAAGATAGACTTGGAGTCTTTCATCCAGCAGCTCGAGAAATATTCTTCGACATACTAGGATTAGGGATTGTCGGGAATCTTTCTGACTAAGTCTTTTTAGTATTAACTGGCAACTTATTTTGGCTGTGTTGATAGGATATGCTTAACTGAATGTTGAGTATATTTCCAGATGAGGCGCTATCTTCCATACGTCGCCATCGCCTCTCCATATTGGAGAATGTGGCCTTTCATTGCCTTTTCTAGTTCCTTCTTTGAAGATCCTGCTGGCAGGTCAAGAATAGCATCCAATCCATAAACCTTGAAGAAGTATCTGTGTGGTTTTCCTCTGGGAGGGCAGGGTCCACCATATCCTATTCTGCCAAAATCGGTCCTTCCTTGGGTTGCCTTGATTGGCTTTGAAATCTCTTTTTCCTTTGGAATTCCCTCAGGTATTGAGCTGGTTGGTTCGACATTCCATATCACCCAATGGTTAAATGTACCCATAGGTGCATCCGGATCATCACAGATGATGGCAACAGATTTCACATTCAATCCTTCAATTTCTATTTTTGGAGATATGTCTTCTCCATCACAGGTATGTTTCCTGGGGAATTGGACAAACTCAAGTTTAACTTTAAGCTTCTCCACCGGACTCAACCCCCTCCTTAATGCACGATAGTTAAATCCTATTATTCTTCATTTAGTCATATAAAAAAACATCTATTCTCTTTGTAGCCATCAATGAAGCAAAGCTTTTAAAGAATATTGTAGCCAATTGGTCCATTAGCACCTACAAAAGGTGAAAATTATGAATATATTTCAGATTTTGGCAATTTGCGGAATGATTAGTCCGATCGTATATACTGCAATGTGGATTCTTGGTGGCATTTTACAATCGGATTATAGTCATATTCGAGATGATATAAGCTCACTAGTTGCAGTTGAAGCTCCTAACAAAAGGTTATTTGATTCATTCCTTATTACATCTAGTGTTCTATTGTTTGTATTTTACACTGGACTGCATTGGAGTATAAACGACGGTGGAGGTTTGCTTATTGGTCCTATTCTATTCTTGACTAGTTCGGTTTTAGGAATACTCGTTGCTCTCTTTTTCCCACTTGATGCTGGTGGCGAAATAATAACTCGGAGAGGAAAAATGCATTTGGCCCTTGTGATTTTATCAGGGATTTTAACAATTGCTGGGATGGTGGCAATCTGGTTTCGGTTACAGCTAGTTGAAGCGTGGAGTGCTTTTGCGATATTTTCCCTATTCTCAGCCATAGTCTCATCAGTTCTTGTGGCTGTCTCAGCTATCTTTATCACTAGTAAATATAGAGGTTTGGTCGAAAGATTCGCGGTCAGTACTTATCAACTCTACTACTTTGCTCTTAGTCTGATGATATTTCTGAGTAATTGATCAAACGATGATGTGTTTTGGTGCAAAAGAAGCACAACAGACTCCAGGTTTGACATGTCGACTAAGAACAACGATTTGCTCTTTCAATATGTAGAAAGCCCGCATTTATGATGAGCTCTGATCGTATAGTCAGCTACTAATCATTGCTTATAAGTCATGACTTCTGCCTAAATTCTGCCTATCCATTATTTGCATAAGGATTAGTTGCCGGAGAAGCTAGTGAGAGAGCATCACAATAAACGTATTAACAGATTATTTCTTCCATTGCGTCTCATAGGTTTCATGCCCACATTTGGGGCATTTACACCATTTAAGCCCGTAAGGTGTGTCTTTGATAGCAATCTCATTCAGATCTTTTACAGAGTGACCGCAATTAGGACATTTCATTCGATCATCCGCGATTTTTTGTTACTAAAGGAAAATAGGATGAAAGTAATATAAAAAATAGAAGACTCTTGAAAGTAGACATCTTCAATAAGGACTCTGAGTTTTCAGGTCAACCTAGGGACTAGATAAATTGATTCCTCTTGGCTTCAAGATGCGTTATATATGATTCTTTTGTGAATAGCAGCGTAAAGCAAATTAGGACTGTAAGCAGTTTGCCTATGTATGCTTCTGACATACTGCAAATATATTGAATTAAACATGCTGCAAACCGTTTACACGTAAAAGTCCGCCTTCACTCGATTTTTCTTAAGCGATGTTAATCACAAAATCTAGAATCAACAAAGACTGGCTTTCGAGCTATTTCAAGTTCATCCGAGTCTGTTCGCACTGCTGAGAAACTTAGCTTTAACTTGCTTTTTCAAGAAATCAACGGAATTATCCAAATTTCCAGGGGTCACATTCATACCAAAGATGAGAACTGAGAGATTCAATTTTTCGAAGTTTGGGAGATATATGATTTTTCGCTCTATTATCCTGTCCTTCTCAAATTTATTGACCCTAGGACAGATCGTGTTTCGACTTGCACAGCAGAGCTTCGAAAGCTCTTCATAGGAGTAGAGGCGCTTGCATATCTATTTCACAATTTTTCGATTAATGAGACAAATTTTTGAAATCCTATGAACAATTGATGCTTTTTTGTCAAAAATCCTATAGAAATGTCACTTCGTCCTCATAAAATAAGTATAACTTAGCGTTATTGTACAATCATTCTCGTGGGGAAAATGACAACAGGAGATGATGAATTGGAAGCAATCAAAAAGAGTGGACTACGGTGGAGCATCCTGAAGTGTCTCCACAAGAGATTGTTAAGGATAGGAATCAACATGTCCAGATCCATAAATAGTAAGTTGGAAGTCTGCAGGTCGGTCATTGTGACAGGATGCCGTAGTATTAAAGAATCAGAATGCTTACTGAACTGGGTTGAGGACAGATTACTTGATAAGATAATCTCCTTAGATGATCTGTCCTACTGGGAGGGCTTATTGCTTAGAGCAAAGAAAGGGGACTTGACGAGAAACGAGACAATGGGAATCCCTTACATGAGAGAAATTGTCAGAAAATACGAATTTCTGAGCTACTGTATGCCTACCAGCATTGAAACTACTCAAGCAATTGAAACCTCAGTCAAACAGTATGTGAAGTGTTCATAGGAGGTGATGAGCTGGCCAAACCCTTCTTCGGCCCGGCTCTCATCATGGCCTAAGATCGAGTATAGGGTCGGTCAGTTAAAAAGAAAAGGGTGGTTTGAGGATTGAGGGTCGAGAATATTTCAAGAACAGGTGTATTTGTTTGCCGATGTGGGGGAAACATAGGGGATGTTGTTGATGTTGAAGCTCTATGTGAAGATGTTAAGAATTGGGAAGGGGTTGCTGTCGTAAGATACAACGATTACCTGTGCTCAAAGCCAGGTCAAGATATGATTATCAATCAGATAAAAAGACGTGAGCTGAATAAGGTCATTATCGCCAGTTGCACTCCTAGAATGCACTTGGCAACATTTCAGGACATGTTAAAACGTGCAGGACTAAATCCTTACTCACTAGAGTTTGTAAATATAAGGGAGCACTGTTCATGGGTTCACGGCCCTCACAAATCTGAAGAAGCTACAGATAAAGCTCTAAGCTTGACAAGGGGGGGTTATGAAAGGATTTTCAAGATTGAACTTCTAGAACAGATAAAGGAGAAAAGCTCAAGGGATGTACTCGTAATAGGTGGTGGAATAGCGGGAATAGCTGCATCTCTTGAACTGGAAAACATAGGTCATAAGGTATATTTACTTGACAGATATCCAAGCATCGGAGGACATATGGCAAAGCTGACCAAGGTTTTTCCAACGATAGATTGCGCGCAATGCATTTTAACTCCTAGGATGGCAGAGGTCGAAAGAAGGAAAAATTTGTCACTCCTTACATATGCCGAAGTCAAAGATGTAGAAGGTCGACCGGGAAATTATAAAGTCACCGTTTTTATGAAGCCTAGAGGGGTCGAAATTGAGAAATGTATGGGCTGTGGGGTTTGCGCAAAGGTTTGCCCGGTCAAATGCGCTGATGAATTTAACGAGTATAGATCGCAAAGAAAGGCTGCGTATCTTCCCTTCCCTCAGGCAGTCCCCTATGCTTATGTTATTGACTTTGACCATTGTACTGAATGTGGGAAATGTGCAGAGGTGTGTCCAAGTAAAGCAATAAACCTAGAGGATTCGGGGAGAACCCTTGAGTTGGAGGTAGGCAGCATCATTATGGCTACTGGATATGAACAATTCAATGCAGAGGAAATTGAAAATTATGGATATGGCGTCTACCCTGATGTAATAACAATGATGGAGCTTGAAAGACTAACATCGCTCTTTGGTCCAACTGGCGGAAATATGAAACGTTTCAGTGACGGCAAGAGTGTCAGTCGTCTGGCAATCGTCTTATGTGCTGGTTCCAGGGATACAAACAGGTATACCCCCTACTGCAGCCGTATCTGCTGCATGTATTCTTTGAAGCAAGCAGTATTACTCAAAGAATTGCTAAACATCGATGTACACATCTTCTACACCGACATTAGAGCTACTGGAAGAGGATATGAAGAGCTGTATTGGAGGGCCCAAAAAGCGGGAGTGGTTTTTATTAGGGGAAAAGTAGCTGAAGTTTGGGCCAATAGGAAAGGTAATAAACTTGTTGTTAGAGCTGAGGACACTCTTACAGGCGATCTGCTGGAAGAGGAATTTGACATGGTATCCCTTGCGGTTTCAATGGTCCCCCCCTCAGGACTTAATGAATTGGCCCAGCTAATGTCGCTCCCTCTGGGTGAAGATGGTTTTGTTCAAGAGAAACACCCAAAACTGGATCCGGTTGACACACTTAGCACGGGCATATTCGCGTGTGGATGCGCATTAGGTCCGAAAGATGTTCGTGACACTGTCTCTGATGCATTAGCATCCGCCTCGAAAGTGGCCTCGTTCTTAAACAAAGAATACGTGGTCACAAATCCCGAAAAAGCATTTGTAAATCCAGACCTTTGCGATGGTTGTCATATCTGTCTCGAAATATGTCCTTCCAATGCCATAACTCTGACTGTAGGAAAAGCGAGTATTAGTCCTTTTTTGTGTATCGGGTGTGGAGCATGCATTCCTGAGTGTCCAGGAGAGGCAATTAACCTGAAAAATGCAACAAAGGAGCAAATCATCTCCACATTGAAAGGAATACTTCATGGTAAGAAGCCGGGCGAAGTATTACTTATAGCTTTTACAGAGAAAACCATAGCTTATACCGGATTAGATCTCCTAGGGATTGATAGAGCTGCATACCCCGCAAATATCAGAATTATAGCCGTTCCATCAACCGCCATTCTTGGTCCGAAAGACTTACTTTACGCCTTTGCTTTGGGAGCAGATGGCATCATACTACTGGAAGGGCTTCATGATATGGATGAGAGATATATGAAAAAGAGAATTGAGAAATTCGAGGCGTCATTAGAGGAAATGGAAATAGAGAGTGAAAGACTCTGGTATAGCCTGGTAGAACTTCCAGCATATAGAAAGATTGCGGCAATATTTACCGAGCATACAGATTTAATTCAAGAATTTGGTCCTCTACCTGACGATATTCGTATCAAAATTAGGCAGAAACTAGAACTCGAATATCCATATGTACCCATTGTATCTATTCACTCTAAGTCAGGACTATGAGGTTTTGAAAATGGATATAGTTGTTTGTGTTAAGAATGTGCCCGAAACGGCTGAAAACGAACTCACTATCGATGAAACTAGAAGGAGAATACGAACCGAAGGACTAGTTTTTGGCATTAATGAGTGGGACAATTATGCACTTGAAGAAGCCATATCATTAAAGGAAAGATTTGGTGGTTCAGTAATCGTTGTAACAGTAGGTTCGGAGAAAACAGAAGAAATGTTGAGAATGTGTCTGGCCAAAGGTGCCGACAGGGCAATTAGATTAGATGGTGAAGCATCTATCAACTCTGATGCATACATAGTTGCTAAAATCTTACATAGAGGAGTTAAAGATATACCTTTTGACTTGATTCTGACCGGAGCTCAATCCGATGATGCAGGCTATGCTCAAGTAGGGACTATACTTGCCAAGTTACTTGGAATTATACACACGACAATGGTCAAGAAAATAGAAACAAATGGTGAAATAGCGAAAGTCAATCGCGAGTTAGAAGAAGGTTTGGAAGAGATCGTTGAAGTAAGATTGCCTGCTGTCCTAACTATTCAAACAGGGATTAACGAGCCAAGATATGCTTCCATAACCGGTATCATGAAGGCTAGGAACAAGAGGCTAGATATTGTGAGTTTGGAGGATCTTGGGTTAAAGGAAGAAGGGATTGAAGAGCTAGAATCCTGGATAAGAATAGAAGAATTGTTCATGCCACCTTTGGAGAAGAAGGCGGTTTTCTTGAAAGGTACTTCTGATGAAATAGTTTCTAAGGTGGTTGAGTATTTGAAGGAGAGGAGGCTAATATAGATGAGAGAAGTTCTCGTTTTAGCTGAGCACAGGCAGGGTAAAATTAGGGATATAACGTTCGAGATGTTAAGCAAGGGGAAAGAAATAGCAGAAGAAATAGACGTAGGCCTAACTGCAGTAATTCTTGGTTATGAGATCGAAGAGCTTGCTGAGAAGCTTGCAAATCATGCAAAGAAGGTCTTGTTGGTCAGTGATCTGAATTTGAGGCATTTCAACTCAGAGGCTTACGAGAAGGCCTTATCCCAAATCATATCGGAACATAAACCGACGCTGATATTGATTGGTCATACATCTTATGGTATAGATCTCGCTCCCGGCCTTGCTACCGAGCTGGACATACCATTAGCCACAGATTGCATAAATCTAAATTTTGAGGATGAGAAGTTGGTCGTAGTACGTCAAGTGTATGGTGGTAAGGTAAACGTTAAAGCGTCGTTGCGTAAGTCGGAAAATTACATCGTGACCGTACGTCCTTCAGTTTTTCAATCTGGAGAAGCCGAACCACTGAAGGGAGAGATTCTTAAGGTAAATTATCCGATCACCGAGGATATTGAATCCAAAAAGTTTATCGAATTTGTCGAAGGTCCTGAAGGCGAGGTAGATATTGCAGCAGCAGACATTATAGTCTCAATAGGTCGTGGAGTCGGCGAATCTAAAAACATCCCTGAAATTGAGCAGTTGGCAAATATCCTGGGAGGAGTTCTTGCGTGTTCGCGTCCTATCATAGACAAAAACTGGCTTCCCAAAGACCGCCAGGTTGGATCTTCTGGAAGAACTGTTAAACCAAAGCTGTACTTGGCTATCGGTATAAGTGGTGCCTTCCAGCATACCGTTGGAATGAAGAATTCTGAACTTATTATTGCCATAAATAAGGATTCTGCAGCACCAATTTTTCGTGTGGCCGACTATGGTATTGTGGAAAACCTATTCAATATAATTCCTGCCTTGAAGGAAAGAATACAAGAGTTAAAATATCCAAAATCATGAAATTATTGATCAAATATGTTTGGGTGGGATTTGGATGGAACAAACTCTAATTGAAAAATATCACTTGCTTGAATGTATTGAATGTGGTACATGTACTGGAATCTGTCCTGTATCCGCAAGAGCTAAACTTAACGTTAGAAGACTGATGAGAACGCTTTCCATCTCCAAGAATTTAAATATTCCTCAAGAAAATGAGCTTTGGAGTTGTACAACATGTGATGCCTGTGAAATCAACTGTCCCAAAAAGCTTAGTCCTGTTGACTACATTATTGGAGTTCGTAATATAGTTGTGGAGAGAGGAAAAATCCCGTCTACACTTAGAGATGCGCTGGAAAGTATTTTTAAAAATGGAAATCCCTGGGGAAGGATTAGAAGTAAGAGGTCTGA
>JBHLKK010000027.1:0-17979 GCA_048886745.1 Candidatus Hodarchaeota archaeon
TTTTTAAGGATAGAAAAACAGCTTTTTATTCAATATCGTAATTCTGAAATAGGGAAAACTACAATCAAGAATCTTAATCTCTTTCATATGTGGAATTAAGATGACATTTGAACTGAAATCAGAATTTGAGCCCAGAGGTGATCAACCAAAGGCCATTGAGAAGCTAGTTAATGGCATAAAAAAGGGGCTAAGACAGAACGTTTTGCTCGGAGTGACGGGCTCGGGCAAAACTTTTGTAATCGCCCACGTCATAAATCAACTTCAGCTTCCCACGATCGTTATCGAACCAAACAAGACATTGGCTGCCCAAATAGTAAGTGAGCTAAAAAGATTCTTTCCGGATAATGCTGTTGAATACTTTGTAAGCTATTATGATTACTATCAACCAGAGGCCTATGTTCCGCCTACGGACACATATATTGGAAAAGACTTCTCGATAAATGAAGTGGTAGAAAGACTTAGGCTCTCAGCCGCACACGCTTTAGTATCTCGGCGAGATGTAATAGTTGTGGCAACGGTCTCATGTATGTATCCAAGTAGCTCACCAGAAGACTACAAGATCTCCATAGCCGCTTTTAAGGAAAAAGATAGGATTTCAAGAAGGCAGGCAATTGATAATCTTGTAGACATTCAATATGAACGGAACGACTTTGATTTCAAACCAGGTGCTTTCAGGGTCAGAGGAGATATTCTTGAAATATTCCCACCATACTCAAAAGTTGCAGTCAGATTGGAATTTTTCGGAGATGAAATAGAAAAGATCTCAGAGATTGATCCACTCAAAGGAACAACAGTAAGGCGCCTCAACTCGGCCTATGTTTACTCCGCCAAATACTTCACAACTCCTATTGTGAAGGTTAGACGTTCTCTGACAACAATAGAAGAAGAGCTAGACTCCAGACTCAGAGAGTTAAGAAAAAAGGGAAAGATCCTAGAGGCAGAAAGATTGGAAAAACGTACTCGTTACGATTTAGAAATGCTCAGTGAAATGGGATATTGTTCTGGAATTGAAAACTACTCGCGTCATCTTGATGGAAGAAAAGCCGGCGAGAAACCTAGTGTACTTCTGGACTTCTTTCCAGAAGAGAGTTTGATGGTTATTGATGAGAGTCATATAACAATTCCTCAAATCAGAGGGATGTATTGGGGGGATAATAGCCGTAAGAAAAATCTGGTAGATTACGGCTTTCGTTTACCTTCGGCATATGATAATCGCCCCTTGACCTTTGAAGAATTTGAGGAATACATGAAGAAAGTAATTTATGTTTCTGCTACTCCCGGCCCTTATGCAATGAATGCTGCTGAGCAAGTTGTCGAACAGATCATTCGTCCGACGGGCTTAGTCGATCCTAGGATAGTTGTGAAAAGCACTGCTAACCAGATAGATGATCTAGTGGAAGAGATTAGGAAGAGAATTGAAAAGAAGGAACGCGTTCTGGTGACAACGTTAACCAAACGCATGGCTGAAAAACTCTCCGAGTATTTGGTGGAAACGGGTATTAAAGCCGAATATCTTCACAGTGAAATCGATACACTAGATCGTGTTGAAATCCTCCGCAATTTAAGACTAGGGAAATATGATACCGTTGTGGGGATCAATCTTCTCAGAGAGGGACTTGATTTACCTGAGGTTTCACTTGTTGCCATTCTAGATGCTGACAAAGAAGGATATCTAAGATCAGAACGATCACTCATTCAGATTATGGGACGAGCTTCGCGCAACATAAATGGAACCGTCATTTTATATGCGGATGATATGACAAAGTCAATGAAAAGCGCAATATATGAGAACAATAGAAGAAGGGAATTACAGCTTGCGTTCAATGAAAAACATGGAATTACTCCAAAGACCATCGTCAAACCGATTGCGGACATCGCTGAATCGGCCTACGTTTCTCCACCTTTGGCGGAAGAGGTGATAAAGGACGTAAGAGGCATGTCTGATAGCGAAATCGCAATGTACATCATCAAACTTAAAGAGGAGATGAAAACTGCTGCGGACAATCTTGAATTCGAGTTGGCTGCAGAATTAAGAGACAAAGTAGCTGTTTTGGAAAACTTAATAGGCTATACTTCCAGATGATGATTTGCAGTTTCTCTTTGATTGAAAACCATTAGTATGATTACCTATTGAGACACTCTTGGAGAGTAGAGGATGATGAAAGCAATTATATCGGGTGTTCCAGGTGCCGGAAAGAGCTCCACCTGTGAGAGAATCAAATCGTTAATGAAAAAAGTAAAAACAATTAATTTTGGCGATATGGTTTATGAGCTTTCTGTTGAGAAGCATCCAGAAATGATCTCTACTCGTGAATCCATCCGAGAACTGCCTCGCAACGATTACCTAGAAATTCAAAAGATGGCTGCAAGAAGAATAGCGGAGTTAGACAGCGATGTAATCATCGATACCCATCTAAGCCTTAAGACTTCCCAGGGATTCTATCCAGGCCTTCCTAAAGAGGTTCTTGAGATTATAAGACCAGACGTTATTGTGATTCTGGAACCCGACCCTGTTGAAATTTACAGAAGAAGATTAAAAGACAGACAAGAAGACTTGAGGAATCGAGATCAAGAAGATAGAGATATGATTGCTTTTCATATGGAAGTCAATCGTCTGTTTGGCGTTTCTTACTCAGCTTTGATTGGTTGTTATCTGAATGTGATAGACCTGAGGTGGGAGGAAGACTACCCATTTCACCATGCCGATGTTGCTGCCAAAATAGTGGTCAAGTTGTTCGATTAATTGTTCCTAATCCAGGAGTATTTCGGCCCTTTCTTTTCCCTTGCCAATATTCTTTCTCTTTAGTCTTATCTTGCCAATCTCTTTGGTGTTTCTGACGTGGATTCCTCCGCAAGCCATCTCAATGTTTTCACATTTCCAGTAGCGATAACTGGGATTCTTATCATCGCTCCATGTCTCAATCACATGGTCTTCTGAGAACATCTTGTTAGATACATCTTCAACTTCTTTCATCTTTTTCGGGTCAAGTTTCCCCTCGTAGACATAGTCGCATCGACTTTTGAACTCATCAATATTTGAGCCAATTCTTTCATGCTCTCCGAATACCTTCATGAAGAAATGGTCTACGATATGCGCTGCAGAATGCAGCTTCATTATCCGGTATCTTCTCTCCCAATCAATTTTTCCACGAACATGTTCTGCAACGTTGAATTTCGCTTTCTCATCAACGATATGAACAATCTTATTGTCCTTCTTTACAGTGTCCGTAACTGCTTCTTCGTTAAGTCTTCCAGTATCTCCAACTTGTCCTCCGCCTTCAGGATAAAAGCAGGTTTGATCCAGGACAACACCATCTTCTAATACTTCAATTATTTCAGCATCAAAACTCGCTTTGTAAGGATCTTGATAAAACAGCTTCCCGCCCATGAGCATCTCTTCTCCACTTACTTTTCTTCTTTAGACAATAATGCCTTTATGTTATAAGTGCTTCCGCAGGAAGACACCTACAAAAGAAAAAAACTAAGTGGTGTCATTCTCTTCATCGAAACAGTTCTCAGTGCAGGTCAGTTTCAGCATCTAATGCTAAAGATGAACTGCAAAACTTAAGAGTCTTTTGCTTCTGAAATGGAACATATTCAAAGTCTCCCTCGACGGGCGCTTTTTCCGAACTACTATTAATCTTCTTTTTTCAAATAAAGAAAACATTAATTTATCTGATTGATAATAGTCTTAAATGCTGATGAGGTAGATTCGCCTTGGCAAAGATTGAGAATCTTGATAAGCTTATGAAACGAATCGTATATGGGCTCTACTCCGATGAAGTCGATTTCGTTTATCGCGAAGCCTCACAGAATCCCGAAATAAGATATTCTCCGGTAAATCTATTCACGGACCTAGAAAATCCAAAAGATCTGTCTGATGCTTTAGACTATCTGGTGCACCTAGACTTTTTAAATGCCAAAAAGCTTCAAGACGGAAGAACAGTCTACTCATTGTCCGGAAAGAAGACAGAGCAAGTTAGGAAGTTTTGGTTTTCTGAACTATGCAATATCATGTCAGAAAAACTTGATGTTGTTGTTGCTAGGTTACTTGCCAAGAAAATCGCAGGCGAATGTGATGAATCCGAGAATCAAGAATCGGTTGCACCATCATTTCAAGAATGAAGAGCTCTTCGAAATCCAACAAATAGTTTTTAAGGGTTTCTTTCTAAGAATTCTTAGATATCCTAATTTTTGAGGTTGTAGAACTTGAGGGAGAACACTTTCTCGTTGCTCTCAAAATCCATTCAGCAAATATTGTTGAAAGAAGGATTCATCGAGGCAACAGAAACCCAGCAAAGAGCAATACCGCACATCCTTAGTGGCGAGAATGTTTTACTTATTGCTCCTACAGCTTCAGGAAAAACCGAAGCGGCAATTTTCCCTGTATTCAGCAAGCTTCTGGAATCTGAGAAAGAGAGACTTGGTATTCGAATCCTATATATCACGCCTTTAAGAGCCCTAAATCGTGACATATTCAGAAGAATTATCAAACTTGGCGGAGAATTGGGACTACATATAGAGGTCCGCCATGGCGATACTAAGCCCACCATAAGACGAAAACAAGCACTAATACCGCCAGATATGTTAATAACCACGCCCGAAACACTTCAAGCCATCCTACCAGGGAAAAGAATGCAACAGCATTTGCAGAGTGTTAGATGGGTCATAGTTGACGAGATTCATGAAGTTGTGTCAGATAAGCGGGGAGTTCAACTTTCGATTGGTCTCGAAAGACTTAGAAAAGTAACTGGTATTGACTTCCAGAGAATCGGCTTATCAGCAACGGTTGGCAACCCCAAAAAAGTAGCATCATTCCTTGTTGGCGAAGGTTCACCAATCAAGATTGTTGACCTACCACACTCAAAGAGGCTAAGAATCGAGATTGAGACAGTACATCCCAAGAAGGATGATGAAGGACTTGCAGAACAGCTTTTCACAAATGTTAGAAGCGCCGCAAGAGTTAGAAGAATTGCCGAACTCGTTGAGAAGTTTAATTCGGTGCTTGTCTTCGTCAATACACGCGAGAATGCTGAGGCGATATCTTCAAGATTAAGATTACTTGGCCCAGTGTTCAATTTTGGGGTACACCATGGTTCATTATCCCGCGAGGTTCGAGTTGAGGCTGAAAAAGAGTTTAAGGATGAGAAACTGAAATGTGTGGTTTGCACATCCTCATTAGAGCTAGGTATCGATATCGGTGCCATTGATTTTGTTGTACAATATATGTCTCCTCGTCAAGTGGCTAGACTCATTCAGCGAGTTGGCCGTTCAGGCCATTCTGTTGGAGAAACCTCCCATGGACTTGTTATTTGCACTGGTTTTGATGATATTTCGGAATCCTTGGCTCTAGCAAGTAGATCTGTTAGTGGGCAACTAGAGGATGTGCTGACGCACGAAAATGCGTTGGATGTTCTTTGTCATCAAATAGTTGGGATAATTCTGGATAATCGTAGAATTCCAAAGGAGGAAGCATTTCGGATCATTAAACGAGCTTGGCCATTTAGAAACCTTAGTTGGAGCGAGTTTCAGAGAGTATTGAAGTATATGAGAGGACTTGGTCTGATCTGGGATGCCGATGATTATGTTAAGTCACGAAGAGGAACGCATCTTTATTATTTTACGCATCTCTCCATGATTCCTGATGTTAAGCGCTATGAAGTATTAAATACGACCACAGGAAAGCCTGTTGGAACTCTTGATGAGGAGTTCATTGTAAATCATGGTGAAGGAACTGTTTTCATTGTCAGAGGTAGGCCATGGAAGATTATCAGTGTGGAAGAAGAGAAAGTCCGAGTTGAAGAAGTCGATACCGCGATTGGAGCCATCCCATCGTGGGAAGGTGAATTAATTCCTGTTCCCTATGAAGTGGCCCAAGATGTAGGCAGATTGCGTGAAGTTATGGCGGAAGCAATTGATGCAGGAAGAGACGCCTATAAGATGCTTTTGGAAACCGATATTTTCGAGAAATTAAGAACCTTCTCTGAAGAGATTCCTTTAGAGGACGATCTGAGTGATGTAATCAATGTAGTCAAGAATCAAATCAAGAGCAAGATTGACGTACCCACACACAATCAGATTGTTATAGAACCAGTCATAATTGAAGGTGTAGGCTGGTTTGTTATAATTCACTCCTGTTTTGGCAGCAGGGTAAATCAAACGATTGGACACATTCTGACATCATTGCTTTCTGCTCGTCTTGGAGCCAGTGTAGCGGTAAGGGCGGACCCGTATCGAATAACAATAAAGCTTCCAGATATTGTTCAAATTGACGTTTTCCATGAAATACTAATGAAAACAAAGCCAGAACATATCGATGAGATTCTGAGAATTATCCTGAAGGGAACTTCTCTTTACTACTGGAGGCTCCTGCAAGTTGCAAAGAGGTTTGGTGCTATTGAAAAGGATGTTGCATTCAGAGGGGTAGGGCGAAGATTGCTGGCAGCTTACGAAGAGACACCTATTGGTATCGAAACCATGAGAGAGATTATGGTCGAGAAGCTCGACATCAAACGGACCAAGCATGTCTTTGACATGATCCAGAAAGGGAAGATCAAGATAGTGTCAGCAAAGAAGTGGGGCAAGGGCTCTCCAATATCTATGCCATCCCTCAGATGGTTCAAACCACATGGTCGCATAGGCCCCCCTCGTCCTGAAGCTCAGATAATCGAAGCGGTAAAAGCTCGATTGATGGCCCGCCAGATAAAGCTTGTTTGCCTATTCTGTGGAAGTTGGGAGTCCATAAGAACAGTCGGGACTCTGGCTGAAAATCCAAAGTGTCTCAAATGTGATTCTGGAATTCTGGCAGTAACGTATCGAGGCGATTCAGATCTGCCCAAAATAGTGAGACGATGGAAATCTGGTGAGAAACTGGACAAGGAGGAGAAAAAGAGAATCAACAGGGCGCAGAAATCGGCAAGTCTCGTTTTGTCAATGGGTAAGAAGGCAATTATTGCACTGGCCGGACATGGGATCGGTCCTGTAACAGTTTCCAAGATACTAAGAAGAACACCCACTTTGGACAAAAAGTTCTATAAACGCATTTTAGAAGCTGAAAAAGAATATGCCCGCACTCGAGTCTTCTGGGATGACTAAATTCTGATCCTGATTTCATGTACCTTGCAAGATCGCATCCTATTTATGGAAAATCAGATAGGGAAAGCTTATAAAATGGAACTCGAAACAGATTCTGCCCGAAAATATCTAGCTCATAAACCTTATGCCAAAAAAAGGGTGATGGTGAGTGTCAATAGCAGGATATGTGGACTATAAGAGACGTGAATTCTGCAAGGATATTCAGTGTCCAATACAACTAAAATTAAACACTTTAGAAGAGGGATCTGAAGCGTATAAGAAAACACGAGAAACCTGTGTAAATGCTTGTAGATTCACAACGTTTCAATTTCATCATTGGCTGATAGACAAAGGTTATCTAATAGTTAGACCAAAAAAATAGGAAATCAAAAACAAGGGTGAGGTATAAAATGAGTTGGGGAATGAAAAATCGTTTATCGAGGATAATTAATCCAAAGACCGGTCGCACTGTAATGCTTGCAGTAGATCATGGCTATTTTCAGGGACCTACCACAGGGTTGCAGGTACCTCGAAATACAATTACGCCGCTTATACCATATGCCGATACTCTAATGCTAACTAGAGGAGTACTGCGAACTTCTGTAGATGCAACAAGTCAGATACCAATAGTGCTAAGAGTCTCCGGTGGGACAAGTATGGCTAGAAGAGAAGAGTTATCCGATGAAGGAATCACGACTTCTATGGAGGAAGCCATCCGTCTTAACGCGGCAGGAGTTGCGCTCTCAATATTCGTTGGCTCAGAACACGAACGACAAACTCTTTTGAATCTCTCAAAGCTGGTAGATCAGGGTGAAGAATATGGCATTCCTGTTCTAGCGGTGACCGCCGTGGGTACAAAAATGGTAAGAGACGCCCGTTATCTGGGAATGGCTTCACGAATAGCAGCTGAACTTGGAGCGCATATGGTGAAAACCTACTACTGTGAAGATTTCGAGAAAGTCGTTGAAGGATGTCCCGTTCCCATAGTCATTGCAGGCGGGAAGAAAATACCAGAACCAGACGCATTCAAGCTAGCATATGATGCGGTTCAGGCCGGTGCAGTAGGTGTAGACATGGGTAGGAACATCTTTCAATCTGAACATCCCGTGGAAGTCATAAAGGCAGTTCGTGGAATTGTACAGAAAAAATATACTCCAAAAGAGGCACTTGAGTTATTTGATGCGGAAAAAAGCAAAGCGACCAAATAGACAACTAAGAATGAGAATCCTTCAAGATTCCTTCTTTCTCTGTAACTTAGTTAGAGGGTAATATTATGCGGGTAGCAATGTACTATAACAATAATGATGTAAGAACTGAAGAAATACCAAAACCAAAAATCGGTTTCGGGGAAGTCTTAGTTAAGGTGATGGCCAGCGGAATTTGTGGGAGCGATGTAATGGAATGGTATCGCATAAAGAAAGCCCCCCGTGTACTCGGTCACGAAATCGCTGGTGAAATTGCTGAGGTCGGTGAGGAAGTTAAAGACTACAGGGTTGGGGATAGAGTTTTTGTCTCCCATCACGTACCCTGCAACACGTGTCGTTACTGTTTGTTTGGTCATCATACTGCTTGTGAAACTCTGCACACAACGAATTTTGATCCAGGAGGTAATTCAGAATACATCCGGGTGCCACAGATCAATGTAGACAGGGGGATTTTTGTTCTACCAGAAGAGATGTCCTTTGAAGAGGCCGTGTTCGTAGAACCGCTTGCTTGTGCTGTACGTGGTCAAAGACTAATTGACGTGAAACCCGGTCAGACAGTCCTCATCATTGGCTGTGGCATTTCTGGACTGCTGCATGTGCAATTAGCTCGTGCACTCGGGGTAACACGAGTGGCCGCATCCTGCAGATATCCTTTCCAACTCGAAGCTGCACGGAAATTCGGAGCAGATGTTGTTATTGACGCGAAAGAAGATGTGCAAACTATATTGAGGGAGGCCAACGATGGCAGACTTGCAGATGCGGTTATAATATGTGCTGGATCCTCCTCAGCCACGGAGACAGCCTTAGAATGTGCAGATAGAGGCGGTACCATACTTTTCTTTGCGGTACCTCCGCCAGATATTAACGTTCCAATCAACTTGAATGAACTATGGAAAAACGAAATCACACTAAAAACCTCCTATGCAGCTAGCCCTTTGGATATTCTCCAGTCTATAGAGCTGATACGTTCCCGCAATGTACGTGTTAGCGAGATGGTTACTCATAGATTTGGCTTAAAAGACGCAGCATCTGGTTTCAAGCTAATGGCAAAGAAAACGGAAGGCGTAATCAAGGTAGTAATAAAACCACATGGATAATCTGGAGTATATGTTGAGAATGATTATATACGTCCAATAACCTTTGCCAAAAATAGGACCGGGAGAATGATCGGTTGGCTTAATACCTAAAGGAAGTCAAGAGTGACATTACGCGTTTTTCTAATCGCCATGATAGCTTTGGCACCACGAAAGGCTTCGATTTATTCCTTATTGTGTCGGTGCATAATAACATCTTTTGGGTGAAAAGATCTTACCATCCTTCTTCAATTCGTTAATGATCTTGGAAACCTCTTTATTATCAAGACCTGTTATTTTTGCTACATCTCCGGGTCGTACTGGTTTTCCAGCATTTATCATAGCTTCAAGTACCAATTGCTTATTCTCCATGCTCTGATTTCCTCCTCAATATCTTCTTTAGATCTTATATCATCACTGCAGGAAAGAATATAAGACTATGGTTTGAACTCGAGATTCACATAGCAAATTTGATAAATCACGAATAATACAGTAATCGAAAACTGTTTTGGTGATTCTGATGGCCAAGTGGAGATGTACGGTTTGTGGTTACATTTATGATGAAGAAAAGGAGGGTATAGTGTTTAAAGACCTGCCTCCTGATTATACATGTCCGATTTGCGGAGCACCAAAATCAGCCTTTGTAGTACTGGGAAAGTTCATACCTGAAGCGGAAGTTGAGAGAATTCCAACTGTAGGGGAGAAAATAGTCGAACAACTAACAGAGCTTGGTGTAAGATATATCTACGGTATACCTGGAGATTCAATCCTACCTCTTGTAGACGCGCTAAGTAGACAAGATAAGATGAAGTTTATTTTGACAAGACACGAAGAAACTGCCGCCTTCATGGCCTCAGCTCACGCAAAAATAACAGGCGAGATAGGTGTCTGTCTGTCTATTGCTGGTCCCGGCGCAACTAATCTAATCACGGGGTTGATGGACGCCGCAACGGACAGGGCACCAGTTCTCGCCTTGGTAGGTCAGGTTCCTCAGGTTTTTCTCGGTAGCGAATCACTTCAAGAAATTGATCAGATCGAGCTTTTCAGCCCTTTTACGACCTTTAGGGAAACAATTGCCAAACCTGCTCAGGCAATCCGTTTAACCATGTTGGCCGTGAAAAGCGCCTATATCAATCGCGGCGTTTCCGTACTAAGTTTACCGACAGATGTTCTCGCGGAAGAACTGACAGACGAAATCTGGAAGCGAGAAGACCATCTTTTCGATCAGAGTGTGGCTCCCACGGAAGAGGAAATACAGAAAATGGCAGAGATAATTAACAAGAGCAAGAGACCAATCGTCTTTGGAGGTTGGGGAATAAGAAACTCTGGAAAGACGGTCATTGCCCTCGGAGAAAAGATATCCGCACCGATTGCGACTACCTCAAGGGCCAAGGGGGTTGTACCAGAAACCCATAACTTGGCTGTTGGTGTTCTGGGATCTATAGGAACTCAGCATGCTGCCAAAGCCATTAAAAGATCTGATCTCATCATAGTTGTTGGATCAGGATTTAGACAGAAAAACCTTGTGCCGGATTTGCCCATAGTTCAGATTGATATTGATGGTGTAAAGCTTGGAAAGACCTTTCCGATAAAGATGGGTCTAACGGGAGACGCAGCGGTTATTCTAAGGAAGCTGATTGAAAAGGTGGCCAGAAAGAGTCCCGATAAAAGCTATTTTGAGGAAATCAGAAAGCTCAAGGAGGAGCATCTGAGAGACTTGAAAGAAGATTCCGAAAACCTTTCTGTTCCTATACACCCAGGCTTCGTAATTCAAGCCATAAAAAAGCATGCGCAGAAAAACGCCATTATTTGCGTTGATGTGGGAGACCACACATACTGGTTCTACAAGAAATATATCTGTGATGGTGAAAGAACTTTTATGTCATCAAATATGGCAAGCATGGCCTTCTCCCTCCCAGCTTCATTGGCAGCCCAAATAAACCTGCCAGATAGGCAAGTTATATGTGTTACAAGCGATGGAGGTTTTGGCATGCTGATGGCCGATTTTACAACAGCTGTTTACAATGGTCTTCCCATAAAAATCGTGCTTTTTAACGATAACAAACTAAAAAACATAAAGAAAGAACAGGCGCAGTATGGCTATAGGGAATTCGGTACACAATTTGTCAATCCGAATTTTGCTGAGTATGCTGAGTCATGTGGTGGTGAAGGTTACCGAGTGAAAAGACCTGAAGAACTGGATAAGGCCTTAGAACAAGCTTTCAAATCTGATAAGCCCTCCCTAGTTGATGTTCTTGTGGATCCTGAAAAAATGGCCCCCGGAATAAAGAAAGTCTCTTGAACTCAAAATGTCCCTATTGGTTAATCGGATTAATCTCAATAATATCTTCTGAATAGGGTTTGGGAGTGATTTAGAACACAATTGCCCGGTCTGATCTTTCCAATTGGGACAGATATGATTCATATCATTGTTTGGGAGTGCAGTCTGCCGTGATTCTCAACCTTTCGTTTCGAATAATTCATTCTCAGTCTTGCGTTAGCTGTCTACCTCTTCTTTGATGATTTCGCCATTCTTTATCTCTACTTTCATATCCTTACCACAGCGGGAACATTCGATTGTTCCTCCAAAATTCCAATACCTATTATCCTCCAGATGAATGATTCTTTTGCAGTGCCAACAAATTATATGAACCATCAAATGCCCTCCAAATACTTCTCGGCATCCAACGCTGCCTTGCAACCTGAAGAGGCAGCCGTGACTGCTTGTCGATATCGAGAGTCTTCTACATCGCCTGCGGCGAAGATTCCTTCTATTTTGGTTTTCACAGAATCCTTAACAATGATGTATCCTGCTTCATCCAGATCTAATTGGCCTTTGAAGATCTCTGTGTTTGGTCTGTAGCCAATTGCTATGAAAATACCATCCAATTCTAGCTCAAAATCCTCGCCAGTATCTATTCTCCTCAGTCTAACACCCTCAACTTTGTTCCTTCCTAGGATTTCCTGAACAGTACTGTTCCAGATGAACTCTATCTCGGGATTGTTAAAGGCCCGTTCTTGAAGAATCCTAGATGCTCTTAGTCTGTCTCTTCTGTGAATGACTTTAACCTCGGCTGCAAATTTAGAGAGGGCTAGGGCTTCCTCCATGGCTGTATCCCCTCCTCCCACAACTGCTACCTTCCTGTCTTTGAAAAATGGAGCATCACATGTGGAACAGGCGGAGACTCCTCTTCCCCTCAGTCTTTCTTCACTTTCTAAGCCCAATCACTTGGGAGAAGCCCCAGTCGCAATGATAACTGATCTGCCTTCATATGTCTTATTTTCTGTCATCGCCTTGAAAGGTTTGGATGAGAAGTCCACCCTGACTACATCTTCATATATCATTTCCGCACCAAATCTCTCAGCTTGCCGTAAAATCCTTTCTACAAGCTCAGGTCCAAGAATCCCTTCTTTAAATCCAGGGAAATTCTCTACTTCTGCTGTGACCATCAGTTGTCTCCCCCATACTAAACCACCGATAATTAGGGTTTTCAGATTGGACCTGCTTGTGTAGATGGACGCGGTTAAACCTGCTGGACCTGAACCTATGATGATAACATCATACATATTTTATCAACCTTCCAAAACATTCCATATACCTGAGCTTCCTTCAGAACTCCAAATCTTTACTCAATAACATACGAATGTTTTCTGAATTTCTTGCGGTATACTTCAAAAAGGGACTTAGAAAGGGTTTGTTATGAAAGACTGAAACCTGGCCATCAATCAAGATCCTCATCTTTTGTGCCAATAAGAAATTCTCGTTCATGTTTTCTTACGTAGCGAGCTGAACGTTTGACATCTGCAAACAGTCCCTTAACCCTTTCGATTTCCGCCTTGCCCACCTTCTCCTTTTTATTCGTTTTAGCCACTTCGGATGCTGGACTTAGGAGCTGAACACTGTATCTCAAGCTAGTTTTTTCGCCTATCTCTGTCAAATATTGGAGACCTTCATCTTCAATCTTGATCCTTTCCTCATTTGCTCGAATTTTCAGTATTTCCTCGATTTCTCCCGGCAAATATGACCTTGTATTAATTATTAGCAAACGATCCAACAAGTCAAGTGGCATGCCATGAGGACTAACCAGTTCCGTCCCTCTGATTTTTGTAATTCCTCTATTGCTCGCTAGAATTACTATAGGCGCAAGCTCGCTCTCCAAGGCTCGATTGATGAAGCTGTATGATTCTATGTCCAACATATGGGATTCATCAATGAAAAGCACACCAGGTATTACTTCTGCCTTTCCTTCTGTGACCATTTCCCTAACACTTTCATCTACTCTATTACGTACTTCGGGAGCTATTTCTTTTTCCTCTCGTCCTCCAAAGAGCGAGACAAATGATCCAAAACCTGATCTTCTGGCTTGGATGGTATCCAAGTTATTTAGGGTAAGGGTGTAAACAAATTCCTTTTCCTTGATTATGTCTCCCGATGGAGTAGGAATAGTCTCTTCAGCCTCTATTTCGTAATGCTTTACTGCTGCTGAAGAGGACTTGCCGACTCTTGTAATACGTCCGGTCTCTGCATCAATCATGATAATATCTCCAACGCTCACATTCTGATTTATGAGACCGTAGGCCACCTTTTGTCCTACTTCAAAAGACTTCTCAGCATCGGTGGTGGCAAGAATTACCTTGGCAGATTCAGGAACCTGTTGATACGGATTATAGGGATTTTTTGCCATTTTGAAGTCAAGGTCCTTCACTTCGCCTTCGTATATCTTCCTCATTTCATGAATTCTTATGCCAATGGCTTTACGCATCGCCTCCATCAAAATCTCTGTCTTCTTTCTCTCTTCGGAATAGATCTCTGAACCAGATAGCATTACAAAGGGAACGTCGGCTCCCAGCTCCTTAGTCATCGCAATTGCTATCGCAGTTTTTCCTGTTCCGGGCGGACCTGCCATGAGAATCGCACGTCCTGCCATTTTGCCCTCCTTTACCATATTTACAATAATTCCTGCCGCCTCTCTTGCCTCTATCTGTCCAACCATCCCATCTGCCACTTTTTGAGCTTTCAGTTTTTTCAGCCCCAATCCTCGAATATGAGAGTGAGCTCCAATTCTCTCAAATCTACCTCCATTAATCTCCCGGATTTTGGCCATTAAACAACCTCCTATAGGTCTGCAGGATTGAAGTCAAAAGTTAATCTGATTTTTGCGACAAGCTAAATAAATTTTTCTCATGGTTTTGAGACGAAGCTCTTAGATTATGAAATCCTTTTTTATATGTGAAAAAAATAAAAAGAAGTGTCATTAGGATATTGGAGTTGAAATCTTGCCTGTTAGAGTCTCTAAGAAGGGCATTCGTGTTCTTGGTATCTCTGAAAGCTTTCAAAAGGAAAAGAGTAAGAAATCGGTGTTAGCAGGTGTTGTCATAAGGGCAGATCGAATAGTAGACGGGTTTGCAGCAACGACCATTACATTAGGCGGATTTGATGCAACAGATGGGATAGTTCGGATATTTGACATTGTTGATAGAACAGACATAAATGTCCTGATGCTTAATGGTGTAATCATTGCATGGTTTAATGTTATCGATTTGAACCTACTTCATGAAAGACTGAGTATTCCGATAATAGCAGTAACTTATGAGGAATCGCAGGAATCACTGAAGAAGTATTTCCGTGAGTACTTCCCCAAAAGCTGGGAAAGGAAGATGGAAGTTTACGTAAGAAATGGTGAACGGGAACATATATTACTACGCACCGGTCATGAAGTCCTTGTAAGATATCTAGGAATGGGTAAGAGAGAAGCCAAGTCACTACTAGATAAGTTCACAATTCAGGGTTCCATACCGGAACCTCTAAGAGTCTCTAGACTTCTAGCAAGAAGTCTGATGAAGGAACCGCCGGCCCTTTAAATTGAATAAAAGTTTATTCAGAAGAAGATTGCATTTTTGAGCAAATTTAGTGTCCCAATCTTTATAGGGTTTACATTATGGTGCAGACTACCTTCTGGATGAGGACCAAACAGTATGACTTTTCCATTGCCAAAACCTGAGAACAAGATTGCTCCCTCACCCGTTTCATAAACCGCAAGAACTTCTACATCACGTCCAGCCTTCATCAAAGGACCATTTTGATAATATATATCAATGAAGCCATGATATCCACTGACTAATGGATGCTCAGACTTCACTACCTTGATTCTTCTTATACCTCTTCCCTTTGTTCTCCTAACTTCGATGTCTATTATGTCAAGTCCGATCTGCACTTCATTGAATTCTGATGGCAATATAACTGATTTTGGGGCAATATAAGCTCCCGAACATATGCCTATGAATTTCCCCCCTTCAGCTATAAAACTCCTTATCCTTTCTCGGCCCAAGTCTCCCAGACTAGGCATATACAACCATGTATAACCTCCTGGAACAACGAGTATATCATGCCCCAAAAGTCTATTGTCTTGGATGTCTTCTTCATTGATCTCTCGGTGTTTAACTGCCATTCTTTCTAGGGCAATCTTGACATCAAGAGCGGTCTTAACGCCTGTTCCGGCGAATATTGCAACCTTCAATCAGTTTCACCTGCTGCCTGGCGATACTCCCAGTAATTGATAGCCAAAAATATGTTTTAACTCTTATCAAATAGATTTAAAACGTTTAAGATAATAGTCTCCTAAAGATAGTTGATAGGAATAACTCTTAATCTGAATGATCGTCGAGGGAGAAAATTGGTTTCTGAAAAGCAACACAAGAAAAGCATGAAGAAGGGATACACCGCTGAGCAAAAAGCATTCAAAGCTTGGGATAAATCAGAGTATAAGAAAGCTGCTGATTACTTCAAGGAAGCGGCCGATTTCTTCGAAGAAGCTATAAATGGGGCTCCCTCCGTTGGGAAGAAAAAAATGGCTGTTACTAACACGTATGTTGAAAGATGCAATTACTATTGGGTCTATGGGTTAAAGTATTATTTTGAAGATGAGGATTATGAAAAAGCAGCACAGTATTTCAAGAAAGCAATCCAAGTCAAGCAGAAGATGTTCCAGATAGAAAAGTACAAAAAAGGACAGGAAAAGCCGGATCCTTGGTTAGTTCGTCAGCAAGCTTCGCTACGAGAACTGTATGCTCTTTTCTATTTATCTTCAGGCATTGTGGCAGAAAAGGGAAAGAAGATCGAAAAGGCAGCTGAGCTTTTTGAGAATGCTGCCAGAAATTACTTAAGACAAGCAACCTTGTATGAGCAAATTGGCAAACCACTACACGGTTCCAGAGTTCATGCTTATAGCGCATATCTGCGGGCCGGTGAATCCTATAGAAGAGCGAAGCAGCTGAAAAAGGCTCTGAAATACTACCTAATGATAATGAATGCCTATGAAAACGCCGCTGGTTCGCTCAAGAAACGTCTGAAGTCAGTTGTTGCATTAACTCACGCCCAGCTGGGTGAGTATCACAAAACACAGGACAATCTTGGAGAAGCTGTCAAAGAATACAAAAAATTCTTCAAATGGGCTAAAAAGATCAAGTTAGATGAAGAACAAGCAGACGAAGTCACAAGATCCATCTGTATCTTTGCTGCTATACAGGTAAAGCAAGATAGACCTAATGAAGCTGAAAGAATGGTTAAGTCATTCAAAGGGCAGACTGTAGCGAAGAATGTAAAACCCTTTGCGGAACGTAACTGGTATAAACTTGCTGTCTTGATTGCTGAATTTGGAATGAAAGAAGATGGGGAAATACTCCGAGAAGCCAAACTGGCCTATAATCTAATGGATAATGAAAAAAAGGATCCCTTTATTTCATCCTTTTTGGAAGAATTTCCCAAATAAGTAAAGAACACTTCTTCAAACCATTACTCAAATCGAAGAGTAGACTTCTCTTAACCGAAACAGGTTGCTTGATATGACACTATGTGAAGCTTATTATATTACTTCATTTCATATCTCTTGTGAGTAGGAAAACCTCCAAAATTACAGGTAATGCTAGGTGAGGTAATTGAAGATACTCGTGACCGGTCCAACGAGGGCTGGAAAGAGCACAATCATCAGCGCACTAACACGTGGTAAGAGCGTAAGCATCGATAAACATGGAACAACAGTTGCGCTAGATCACGGGGTTATTGAAGTTCGGGGAATAAAGATGTATCTTTTTGGCACACCTGGTCTGGAGCACTTCTCAATACTGCGAAAAATCTTAGCTACTGGGGCTGATGGAATACTTTTCATGGTCGATAGTAGTGAAAAGAAAAACGATTCTTTAGCCAAACGTATATGGAGAGAGATAAGCGTACTTGCACCTACAATACCATGCATTGCTGTGGCAAACAAGCAAGATTTGCCCAGAGCCAGAAAGCCAGATGAGCTTCGGCATGATCTAAACTTCCTTGTAGGTGTTCCAGTAATTCCCGTAAGTGCTGCTAAAGGCACAAACCTAAGCACCCTAATGGGTGCTCTGCTTCTTCTAATCGTAATGGAATGGAGCCCGCTACTCAGAAAAGTTGATTCACATAGTGGCTCTGCCAAAGGTCTGGAACTTTTTGCCGATGACCTTCAAGTAGAGCTAGATAAGGCCAGGAATTATCTTAGATGGCTTGAGTTCAGGGAATTAATCAAAGTTGATTGGAATAAAAATGTCTTTTACTTGAAAAAAGAACTCAAGGATATGTTGGAGACGCCTGGTTCTGCGCT
>JBHLKK010000028.1:0-17501 GCA_048886745.1 Candidatus Hodarchaeota archaeon
TAATTCGACCCATTTTCGTATAATACTGGAAAAGGTAGAAGGGGGATTGCACACCTCTGGTGAATGGGGCTATTTCTCTTGGGACACATGGTATTATGTGAGAACAAGGATCGATGCGACCTCAAACGTCCTAGAGGTTTTCTCAGGAGGATTTGATGAGACTATAGAACATGTTGACTATCTTCCAAATTTCGATACACAATCAGGCTATGGACCCGTTCATATTAGAATCGCCAACCCTTCGTCAGCGACATTTGGATTTAGGTACTTCGATGATGACTTCAGAGTTAGAAAATACACCTATCCAGAACCCTCTTATGGTAGTTGGGGAAGTGAAGAATCTGATTGGCTTGCTGGGTGGAGCCATCGTAAGAGCCACGTCATAAATCCTGCTGCTGGTGCAGGATCGAATTATCAGGTGAAAATCGTTGTTCATTATGGACCAGGCACGGACAATGGAGAAAATGCCTATTGTAATTATCAGTGCAGAACAGATTTTGGAGATATCAGATTCACAGACGATGATGGTATAACAGAGCTCGATTATTGGATGGAGGACAAGGCAGATTATATTAGGGCTGTATTTTGGATAGAAATCGTAGATGATCTGAGCTCGGATGATGCTACCATTTATCTTTACTATGGGAATAGTGGGGCAACCACAACAAGTAATGGTGAGAATACATTCATATTTTTCGACGATTTCTCGGGCGGGTTGAATAGTAGCAAATGGTATTCTGAGGGCAATATTTCTTTATCGGGTAACGAATGCACAATTGGTGGTTATAGCACATATAGCAAAATCACAACTCTATCCGTTTACGGGACCGGTCACGCGGCAAGAGCTAGAAGCAAAGCTGTGGCCGATTATTCTTGGTTGGTTGATTTCGGAGAAGGTGCAGGTGGGGGCGACTGGCTTGTCATAAGAAGGTGGGAGATTTATGCCGGCACTAGGTTTTATCACGCAGTTCAGGATGGTGATGGAAGTCATAGAGCTACCCAAGCTTCAACCGATGTAGATTCGAATTATCACACATCGGAGATTCGTTGGATAAGTGGTTCATTGGCTTATATGGATATAGATGGAACCGTTGTAACTTTTTCGACTGGCAATGTGCCTGATGGGGATTATCAAAAGAATCTATGCTTTAAGGCCTTGTGTGATCTAGAAACAGGCACGGAAACTGTGGTGGACTGGTGTCTTGTACGTAAATGTGTAGACCCTGAACCTTCTCATGGCACCTGGGGACTTCAGCCACCTCAAGATGATCAGCAAATCCCAGTTATTATATTTGTTGCTGCAGCTGTCGGAGCGATTGCAGCAATCGGAATTGCTTTTTTTATAAAGGCTAGGACACCCCGACCTGAAGTGCCAGCTCTTGAACCTATGGAACCTGTATCTGAACCTACATATGAAGAAGAAGTAGTTCGGGAAGAAGTTGCCCCAGAGAGGGAGGAAATTGAGGCACCTGAACCCCTATTGCCTTCTGAAGTCTTATGCTCTCACTGTGGTCACGTGAATCCAACTGGTTCAAAATTCTGCATAAAATGTGGTCGACACGTAGGGTGAAGTCTTTAGCCTACATCCCGCTAATGGAACATCACAAAACAAGATTTCTCCAATTCTCTACATGGATCTACATATGGACTACGAATTTGCATATCTTGTCTCCCCTGCCAATGGACTTTTCTAGTTTAACATCCACAGGTCGATTCAGCAGAGTTTCAAAAATCTTTTTTACCCACCCTCTTGAACAGTAGCAAAATGTTCCTGTTAGATCAACTACTCTATTCTTCACAAGTGGACAACCACATTCTTTACATATAGATTGAATACTCTTTCCCTCTTTTGTCCATGTACCACACCAGAGGATTTCCTTGTTGACCCTCTCCAAGATTCTTTCCTCATTATCTTCCTCTTCAGCGATTCTCTCTGCAATATCGAGTCCCCCACCACAGAAAATATCTTTTGCGCACACTTCACCACACAATTCCATGATTTTCTTTCTAGTCTCTAAATCTATCTGATTCAGGCCTCTAACAATTGAGCTAAGCAAATCACCTGCAAGTCTCAGCAACTTTTCCTTCTTTTCAAGCTTATTTTCCATGATTCTCGCCCCATCTGTGTTGCTTCGCACACAATATATTAGTAAATCCATAAAAGACCTTAGACTGGAAGTCGCACATCCAGGTAAATATAGTCACGTGCTTGGACCTATTCGGCATAACAAACTTTCGTCAGGTAATTCTCCTGAGTTTGCGTAGGCCAATCCCAAGATATGCCATACTCTATGATTCCTTGGATCAATACTCAATGCCTTCACATATTCTTTCACCGCTTCCTGATAACCTTCGTGTCCATAGAATGAATTTCCTCTCTTCCAATATTCATCTGCAGACATACTCACTCAAACTCCTCAACCCGTCCAATCTGGATATCTCAAAGCTTCTGCAACCTTATTTTCTCTCTCTCAAGATTGCAGTTAATGGAAGTATATATCCATCTCAGTAACGCTGTCAATCTTAACTCTGTCAGCAGATTCTCGCTTCCGAGACGCAGGGGGATGACACCATCTCTCTATTTCATCAAAAGGTTTATATATGTCACATTTGATATCAACACTGATATCGAATGTGATATGGAGTGATGAAAGAATATGGGATTATCACCGCCTTTCCCATTTTGGCGACGGCATATGGCTACAGTTCCAAAAGGTTTTCTTAGGTACTACATGCTTAAACTTCTTACTACAAAGCCTCTTTCTGGGTCAGAAATAATGGAAACAATCGAAGAGGAGACAGAGGGACGATGGAAGCCAAGCCCAGGGTCGGTCTATCCTCTACTTTCCTTACTTCAAGATCGTGGCTATATAATCGAACTACCATTAGATAAAAGCGGAAAGAAACGCTATCAAATAACGAAGCAAGGCAAGCAATTCCTCGAAGAACAAGAAAAAATGAGAGAGGGGGATAGGAGAAAACCCCCCCTATTCCTAGGCCCCTTCTTATTCAATCATTTTGAATCTGATATCGACCCCGAGAAGAGAGCAGAAGTCAGAAAATCGTTCGGTCGCCTCTTGAAATCAATGTTCCATCTTAGAAACGCAATGATTGAGAATCCTACCAGCAAAACGTCAGATGAAGTCAAAGATCTGCTTGACAGCATTGCCGAAAAAATTGAGGCAACAACCAAAAGATTAGTTAAGTGAAGAGTGTGGGAGGATAGAGGGATCATGTTTAGATTTGCGGTCAAAAACGCCTTTAGAAGAAAGAGCATAGCGATTCTATCGATAATAGGAGTTGCTATTGGAGTAACTTTGATGACAACAATGTCCTCAATAGGGTCCACTATTACAGATCAGGTAAATCAGTTTGCTACGGCACAGCTTGACCTAATAACTGTCCAGCAGCAAGGGCAACTTTATTCCACCAGCCAGTTCAATCTAACCGACCTGGCAAATATCACCGAAATAGACCATGTTGAAGCATATTCGGCTCAGGTAATCGCTGAAGTCAGCTTTGGGACAGGGCAATTCAATCCATCACTAGTCGGAATAAATATTCAGAATGACACGGCAGTTGGAGGAGCCACCTCTAATATTGTAGAGGGCACAGTATTCCAAAATGATAATCAATGCATCGCAAGCAAGACTGCAGCAACATTTGGCGAAGTAGAAATCGGCGACGAAGTACCCTTCTTAACACCATCTTATGAATGGGTTAATCTTACGGTAGTCGGATTTTACGAGCCACCAAATCTCTTGGAGATGATGAATGTATATACGACCATTGATACAGTTAGGAAATTTAAGGCTGGTTTCACCAACGACACTTATAGTGTTCTGCTAATTAGATCAGATAGCCCTGATAATGTAGAGTATATTAAAAATGAGATTAATAGGATCATTGATGAAGAAGGTTTACTAGTAGAGTTGGTTCTATTCGAGGAGCAATTGGAACTAATAACACAATTCACAGGTACAATGAGCATTATGGTTCTAGCTATATCAGTAATCGCAGGGATTGCCGGTGGAATGAGCATCATTGTAGCGATGCTCATGAGTGTTATTGAGAGGATGAAAGAGTTTGCAACACTCAAAGCAACTGGTTGGCAGAACAGACACGTGATAAAAGACATAGTTTATGAGTCTCTGATAGTTACAGCAATTGGAGGTATGATCGGCTTCGGTCTTGCGGTCTTATTCCTACAATTTACTCAAGGATTTGGGGCGATTTCAATCAATCCTTTGAACGTTCAGACGATAACGCTAATATCTGTGTTTGTAGTTGTTTTAGGCATCGTTGGAGGTCTATACCCGGCCTACAAAGCCTCGAAAGTATCACCGGTTGAAATCTTAAGGGGTGAGTGACATGGGCAGTGTTGACAGTAGAATTTCAAAAACAGACAAGACGATTGATGAACGGGCACCGAGTAACCGAGAAATTGAAATACAGTGTAAGAATGTAACCAAGATCTTCTACCTAGGAGAAACCGAGATAAAGGCCCTAGATGATATTACAATCTCCGTAGAGAAGGGTGACTATATCTCTATAATGGGACCATCAGGAAGCGGTAAGACGACTCTACTAAACATAATCGGAGCTCTAGATAGACCAACTACTGGTACCGTAATTTTAGACGGGGTAGATATCACAAATCTACCTGAGAGAAAATTAACTTCACTGCGTAGAGACAAGATAGGCTTTGTGTTCCAAGATTTCCACCTCATCCCTACTCTTAATGCATTGGATAACGTTATGGTTCCAATAATGCCCTATGGAATCAAAGAGCAAGATAGGGAACGAGCGATAGGATACCTTGAGATGCTGGATATAGGTGACAGAATCAGACACAAACCAGGGCAATTGAGCGGCGGAGAAAGACAAAGAGTTGCAATAGCTCGGGCACTTGTGAGCGATCCTCCAATAATTTTGGGCGATGAGCTGACGGGGGAACTAGACTCAAAGACTGGACAGGAAATAATGGACTTGATGGATAGACTAAACAAGGAACTAGAAAAGACAATCATCGTCGTTACACACGATCCAAAAGTGGGAGCCAGAGCAAAACACAGATGGACAATGGAAGATGGCAAAATAGTTGAAACCCGTGCAAGCCATTAATCACTTTTTTTATTGTTAAGGCGCCAAAATTGAACTCTAGTAGCTAATATTGAACAATTCTAAAGCGACAAAATTACTAATTTCACAATATTTATAGTTTGGTACGGGTATTTCAATCTTTTAATGGAAAATAAGGTTCCGATAAGCTTACTGCATACTCAGGCCTTTTGTGAGTATCAGATATATATCGAACACGTGAAGCGTGTTGAGGCAGAGCCCACACCTGAGATGCGTCTAGGCAGAAAGATTCACAGAATTTTGGACAATGAACATAAAAAAAGGGCTGACCTTGAGCTTTCGGTTACTGATGCCCTTGAAAAATCAAAAGAAGAGAAGGTTACTCTTATCAGCAGGGAGGTTCCTGTTGCTTGCGAATTTTTATACGGTGTCATTGATGAGATATGGCTTATGCCAAATCAAATTCTAGTTATTGATGATAAGCCCAATTCCTATCCGTTCATAACCAACAAAAAGCAGGTTTGGGGATACTGTCTGGCTTTTAAGGAACAATTTTCGCCCAAAAGGAAACTTGTCGCCTGTCTGAGGCAGAGAGACACCTTTCGCTTTGTCTGGAAGGAAGTGTTCTCTCAGGAACACAAAGGCATAGTCTTGAGCTCTGTCCAAAGGATTCTTGAAATTATCAACGGGAATAGAAGACCTGAACCCACAGGCAGAACTCGTAAGTGCAGTAGTTGCAGATTTAAGAAGGACTGCGAGATCTATTTGGAGAGATCCTCAGAGCGCTGACCCTTCCGTTTTTTGCTATTTTTGTGATTGTCTATGATTACCACTCTAAGGAGATTATTTGCTGCCTAACTATTAGAAAGACTCTGAACAACACATGTTGCTATTACCACCGTTCCCTCTAACTTGCCAACTAGAAAAATATAATAGAAAATACGGGGATATAAGACTTAAAGCTGATTCCAAGGGGGATTGGGAATAGTGGCAGGAGAAAAAACCAAATCGGATTGGACAAAGGAACTCTTTGAAGAATGTCCATACCTTTACATTGATACACTGAAGGAGCGCATCTCTCAGGCGAGCAAGGAAGTTGATGTTCTTCTAACGCATCTCAAAGAACAAGGGTTCAGAACTGAGAATATCCTCGATCTCAACTGTGGCATTGGCAGACATTCAGTAGAATTGGGAAAACGGAACATCTCAGTCTTGGGAACGGATTTATCGCCATACTACATTGAATTCGCCAAGAATCGAGCAGAAAAAGAGAAAGTAAGCGACAAAGTGCGTTTCCGAGTAGCAGATATGCGAGAAATTGCTCAGGTACTTTCTGGTGAGGAATTATTCGACGGAATTATTAATCTATTTACGTCCTTTGGTTACTATGATGACGCAACCAATGAAGACATTCTGCGCCAGTGTTCCGAGCTTGTTCGACCCGGAGGATTCTTTTTCCTAGAAACCATTAATAGGGATTGGATTATTGCCAACTTCCAAGAACGAGGCTTTTCATGGTTCAGAGATATGGTTGTTTTGGAGGATAGCCGTTTTGATCCGAATGCTTCGCGCATGTATGACATCTGGACATTCTTGGTAAGACAAGATGATAGAAGCTTTATCTTGGAAAAGCAGATTACGATCGATCATCGAATCTGGAGCCTTCATGAGCTCATTGAAACGTTTAATAAAACTGGCTGGCAATTCAAAGCTGTCCGCCCTGGGTTCCATGAGCAAAAAGGTGAGATTCCCTTACTTGAAGCCAAACACCTGCTATTTATTGGAAAAAAGCAAGAAACGACTCAAGAACCTGACTAAACCCCTTCTCTTTGGCATATTCAAGCTCCGAGGTGGGGAGCATCACAAGTACCAATAAGACAGGGAGAGATGAAAAAACATGAAGTCCCTGTTGGTTCCAAATTCTGTAAAGAATGAGATACTAGGTGGCTAATCACCCGGCTCAGAGTCGAGTTCCTTTTCCAGTTTTTCAAGATGATTTGTTACAGCTGCGCGAATCAGGTCTGCTCGAGAAGAATATCCATACTTCGCAACAATCTTCCGATGCTTGATGATTCTATCGATATAGTTAATCATTTCTGTTGGTAATGCAATTGTTGTATGTTCTCTGGGCATAGTAAACACCTTTGGAATTAGCATAAATACTCTGTATTTCATATTTAACTCTTATGCTAAGGTCCAAAATGCCTGACTATTTGATTTGAGATTTGGTCAAATAGAAAGATTTATCTAAAACTTTATCCATAAATGTTTTAACAAATATATTTGTGATACTTTTGCTATAGAATCGCACCATATCCGCTCGGAAATAGTTTCATTGGGGAGAGGGGGAGAGGGGGGAAAAAACTAGACAACTCTTCTTTCAGCTGGCTTTCCATGGCCCCGAAGAAGTTTCGAGTGGAAATCAAAGAATTCTAAAATCTTCCTTTATTGTGTTTAAAACTACTCGAGTATTGGTTCTTTCAACATATTCCATGCTCAAAATTTCTTTAATGAATTTATTCAATTCTTCTCGCGTTTTGAACTTCGCCAAGACTATAGCATCTGTTGTGCCCGTGACATCGTAGACTGCCAAGGCATTCCTAGATTTAGCGATTCTCTTCTCAACTTCTATTAATTTTCCCTTAGATATGGTCAGTTCTATGATTGCGACGATATCATATCCGAGCTTTTCATGATCATAAATCGCACCGAAGTGCTTTATTATCCCTTTGCTTTGCAGGGCGTTCATTCTAGTGATAACAGTATTTGTTGATATGCCAATTTTTTTACCCATCTGTCGGTAAGACAATCTTGCATTTGAGGCAAGCAATTTCATTATCTTAACATCTGTCTCGTCAGGATCCATTCTATATCACCTATATTGAACATTCATCTTATGATATCGCTAATAACTCTACATTTATATAGTTTTGCCTTATCAAGATTTATATATATCCTAAATTACTTAAATACAATGAAAAGATACTCCTAAGGAAAAAAATAGAGGAAAAATCCTCAGATCCAATCACATCTTAATCAATCGATTTTGGAGGTGGGGCAAATATGGAAATTGAAACCATAAAATCAATAATCCTGGATATACTCGGCTTCTTCAAACCAACTGGTGACCCTGTTACTGTGGAGTATTTTTCGCGGTTTGTTGAGGGGTGTTCACAGCGTGAATTATATGATGCACTGGAGTCTCTGGTGGAAGAAAAAATGATTAGAAAGGAAGGTGGCGGCTTCTTAAGGCATTATCCTGGCTATCGTATAAATAAGCAATAGTGAGGTGAGAGAAATCTATCTCAGCGAGGATCCTTGGACATGTAGCTGTGGAGGTAGTCGAGATATCTCAGAAGAATTAATTGACAAAAATCCACGAAAAGTAGCTGGTTATATGACTAGGTGCACCAAATGTGGTAGAAATGCCTATCTATCTGCTTCCTGCTTGGAATCATTTTACAAGATTAGATATTAGAGTAATCATTCTTCCCATTCTTTCTTAAGTATTGAAAAACAGACATCATCCAGGAACCGTCCTCTAAAGTAACTTCTCTGGCGAAGAACCCCTTCCTTTTTGAACCCCAGTCTTTTGACGAGGTTCATGGATCTTTTGTTCTTCGAGTCGATAATTGCTTGGATTCTGTTCAGTCCCATTTCTTGAAAACCGTATTCTAACATGGCTCTCAATGCTTCTGTCATGATACCCTGTCCCCAATAATTGGGGTCTAGATCATATCCAATCTCCGCTCTACGCTCAGTTTTGCTCCAGTCGTAATATCCACAGGTTCCTATTAGCTTACTACTACCTTTTCTTACTATTCCCCAGCGAATACCTGTCCCCTCCTTGAAGGGATTTATGCAGAAAAGTTCAAGCTCTGCCTTGGCTGTTTCAAGGTCTTTTGGTCCCGGAAAGCAGGAACCTTCTATTATTTCCTGATTGTTGAAATGGTTGAAATAGAATTCAACATCTTCGAGCGTCAATTCTCTTAGGATTAACCTCTCAGTTTCCAAACGAGGGAATTTTTCTACTCTGTTCATCTCAGTATCCTCTTGACCTATATATGAGGCTAATCGCTAGTTTTGAGGAAGACACCTAGGTTACGAGGTATAATGTCGATGTAATCAACCAGACTATATTCCTTTAATTTCTGTTGTAACGAAGCAGGAAGCTGGTCGAGAGGCATCCTCTTCAAAAGAATGGTCGTTTCCTCTTCCGAGAATTCTGCTCCCTTATCAATCCAATTTATGAACTCTCTATTTTCCGGGCATACTCTTTGGCAGTAAAGACAGCCAACAAGACAGTTATGCCAAGAAGGATCTATCCAACTTGGGAAAGGTATGTTACCGGGTTTTTCATTGAGGTAAGTTATACACCTTTCAGCATGCAGTAGAAAACGTTCAGAGTTGATTGCGCCGGGGGGGCATTTGACAACACAGGCAGAACATGTTTCACATCTCTTCAACATCTGTTTTTTGTACCAATTATCTTTTTCGCACGGGAGGTTTGAATAGAATGACACAAGCCGATGAAAACTACCCATCCCTGGGACATAGCTGATGTTGTTCTTGCCGTACTTAGCGAGTCCACTACGTACTGCCAGAAGCTTCGAAGGCAATCTTGCTCGCGCTACTCTGTATCCAATCGGAGACAGAATTCCTGCCAAGATGTCTTCGACTCCTTTATCGGTTTTCTTCTCGAATAGATATGTTGGAGGAATAAGTAGGGAGACTACATTTCCATGCCAATTGAAATCGACTCTGGTTTGTGGTTGGGGAACGGCAACCACGATCAAGGAATTGATTTCTTGCAAAGCCTCAGGTGGGTCAATTTCAAAATAGGAACGATAATCTTGATAGAATTCTTGGTCAAGAAGATCTTTCTGGCGGAGTCTTTTGATATCATTCCGTAGTTCTTCAATATGATTGGCCGAGACTACGCGTCCTCGATAACCCTTTTCCTCTAGTCTAGCATATATCTCCTGAACCACTTTCTTGGTCATTCTTATCTCCTTCTCTCTTTAGGTCATTACAAGATCTCTTCTCCTTATTAACCATAAACCAATTATTAAAATATCATGAATTGGGCTCTCATAAAACATTAAGAAAAACCTAATCAATAAAAACAACAAAAACAGAGAACATAGAATAAATAAAATCTTAGGGTGCGTCTTTTGAAGACGCAACGAGTGACCCTAAATCAATGCGGGCCTTCTCAACACCTGAGCAGTCTGACTTGCAGTCAAACCATCTCTTGGAGTTGTAACCTGTTTACCTACATTTTTTGTTCCTTTTAATACAGTAGCCATTTTCTTTGCCTCCGTGCTATTATGCCTATCTTTATATTAAGATAGACATCATAATAACAATATATGTATTAGTATATAAATCTTTTGTTTTATTATCTCAAACCTATGTCTTAGAACACAAACACTTATATAGTAATAAAGTATTTATGTCAATAGATAAGAATCTGTATTAGGAGTGCTATTGAATGAAACCTGTAAAAATAATAAGAGATCCGGAATGCTGTCAATTAATCGGGGACGAGACGCGAAGAAAAATAGTCTTTCTGCTAAGGGCCAAGCCGATGAGTGTAAGTCAGATTGCTGAAACTTTGGAACTATCCCCCCAAACTGTCTATCACCACATCCAAAAACTTAAGAAAGCCGATATGGTCCAAGTAGTCAGTGAGAAGAGATCAGGACACCTGATTGAGAGCTTCTATCAATCCACCGCTGAGGTTTTCCATTTTCTGATAGGAGAGACTATTGAAGGCGTTAAGGTTCAAAAGGAACTTGTAAAAATGATAGTCAATAGCCTAAACAAGATCGGTTTTAACCTGGAGTATGACGAAAAAATCGCTAAAGAGATTGTTGATGCGGAAAACAAGTTGAGTAATTTAACAGATTCCGAGGAGTACTTTGAAAAAGTCTCACCCTTTGAAGATGTTGATCTAATAACTAAGCAGGACGCTGCAAAGATCGCAAAGAGGATCTCTGTGTCAGACGCAGAGTTTGACGAACAGCTAAATCTTACCAGGAAAATTCGAGATCTCTACATTTCCATGAAGAAATAGAAATGGGGTTCTTAAATTCTGTTTTTTCATGTCTCTCGTATTTCTATCTTTTTGACCCCCCAATACAGTATGCGCAGTTATCAAACCCTTCTTTGTGTGCTTGATCAAGCGTGTCGGGCTCGAATGTTCTGACATGATTTGCATTTATTATTTCATCAATTTGGCACTCATTTGGCTTAGTTTGCTCATTATCGAGATCGTGAACCTCTTCTGTGTTTGTATTTCCTACAAAACGTCGACCATAGGTAGGAGCTCCTTCTCTTCGCAATGCATTCACCTCTTCTTTCTTTTGATTGTGTGTTCATTCTAGAGTTTTCGATTGAAATAATTTATGGTAATTCAAAACCGAATTATTAAAGAATCACAAAATAAGATTTGAAATGGAAGCTGGAAATATCTGACTCTACTGTATCTGACCAGTGCGGGATGGACAAATCGATGAAAGGAGACTATGTAATTCGACGTGCTGAGGATATTGACGCAAAAGGCATTCACGAAGTTCTTTTGGCAGCTTTTGAGGAATACCGTGATTATTACTCTCGGAAAGGTTTTGCTGATACGATCCTATCAGAAGAATTGGCAAAGATTCGTTTGGTTGAAATGAGGGTGTATGTTGCAGTCAGTCAACAAGGTAAAGTAATAGGAACCGTTGGTTGGGAGAAAGTACGTAGTGGTGAAGGGCATATACGAGGCATGGCCGTACACCCCGAATGGAGGGGAAGAGATGGCCCAGCGGCTGCCCTATTACTTAAAGTAGAAGAAGATGCCCGTACAGAGGGTTGCTCAATCTTGACCTTAGATACAACAGAATTCCAACATAGGGCTCACAGGTTTTATGAAAAGCATGGATTCAAAAGAACAGGCAAAGAGAATGACTTTTTCGGCTCAATAGTTTATGAATTTGCCAAGGAAATATAAAATAAGAATTAATTCCCTATATGTCCTATCTGAATTGTGCCTGTAAGAAAAGAAGGAGAGATTAGGCATGACTTCTGTCGAGGAGATCCTAAGAAAATTAAAGGTAAAGGCCAGACCTGATCAACTGGAAGGGATGGCCCGCTATGGGATGGTGGCTGAAAAAAGACTGGGGGTATCCGTCCCCGATATGCGAAAGATAGCAAAGGAAGTGGGAAAGGATCACACCCTTGCTCTTGAGCTCTGGAAAACGGGAGTAGCTGAGGCAAGAATAATCGCAGCAATGGTCGATGAGCCTGAGAAGTTAACTGAGGAGCAAATGGAGGATTGGGTGAAGGACATCAATTCTTGGGACATCTGCGATCAGGTGTGCATGAATCTTTTCGAGAAAACCCCTCTTGCGTGGAAGAAGATTCTCGATTGGTCCGAGAGGGAGGAGGAGTTTGTGAAGAGAACGGCTTTTGCATTGATAGCTTGCCTTGCGTGGCATGATAAGAAGGCAGAGGATGAGAGATTCATTGCGTTTTTCCCTGTTATAAAGCATGGCTCAATTGACGATCGGAACTTCGTGAAAAAAGCTGTGAATTGGGCACTAAGGAACATCGGAAAAAGGAATCTGAGCTTGAACAAGGCAGCCATAAAGACCGCCAAAGAGATTCAACAGATTGACTCCAAAACCGCTCGCTGGATCGCCTCCAACGCCATTAGGGAACTCGAGGGTGAGGCTGTCCAGAGACGGCTGAGAAGTCGAGCGATTATCAGATAAGAGTTGCCAAGATTTATTAGATTTGATTTTCTAGTCATAGGTGGTGGGAAGACTAAAGTTTGAATGAATCTAATACAGGACCGAAATTTGCCAGGTTGCTACTTATAGTCATTGGTGTAATAGTCTACGTGGTAATAGATTTTGACCTTTGGCACCATTCACCGTCCATTTTTGTCATAATAGGTATGGTAGCATTTGTAGCAATTATTATGATTGCTTCTTCCAGATTGAGGAGATCATCTAGAGAGATTTCCATTCCTGAACCTACAACCGAGTTTCCCCGTCGCAGGGACGATTTTCCGAGAAGGACTGAATCCAGATCAAGTGAGCGAATGCGGCTTTCTGATGTTTCATGCCCAGACTGTGGTTACGAAAATCCGAGTGATGCACAATTCTGTATAGGTTGCGGACGAAGACTAGGATAAAAAGGGGAAGTCATATATTACCACATAAACTCCTAAGAACCATGCAAAGAAAGGTTAAGCATGTTCTAGAAAGCAAACCTACATTGGAAGGGGCTGGTGTTAAGCTTAGACGTGTTTTTGGGTTCAGACATGTACCCATGTTTGATCCTTTTCTGCTCCTAGACCATTTTGGCTCTCGAAATCCTGAAGACTACATCCGGGGCTTTCCTTGGCATCCTCACAGGGGTATTGAAACTGTTACCTACATGTTGACAGGCGAGGTCGAACATGGAGACAGTATAGGCAATAGAGGAGTTATTAGATCTGGAGATGTCCAGTGGATGACGGCTGGCTCCGGAATAATCCATCAAGAGATGCCTCAGAAGTATGAAGGCTTGATGGAGGGCTTTCAGCTTTGGGTAAATCTGCCTGCTGCCAGAAAAATGATGGGACCAAGATATCGTGGAATCACAAGTGAGCAGATTCCTGAGCTGGAACAAGAAGACGCAAAAATCAAAGTCATAGCGGGCAAGATCAACAATGTGAAGGGACCTGTTCAAGACCTTGTTGTTGACGTTGAATACCTCCACGTAGTTATTCAACCTGAAACCGAATTCAATCATGAGACAATGAAAGATTCGAAAGTCTTTGTTTATGTCATAGAGGGTAATGGTTATTTTGATAATAGGCTAATAGGAGCTCAGCACTGTGTTCTGTTTGGTGATGGTGAAAGCGTGAAGATAAGGTCTAAGGATGAACTCAGTCTCCTTCTAGTATCCGGTAAGCCGATAGATGAACCCATATCTTGGGGGGGTCCCATAGTTATGAATACTCAGGATGAGCTAGATGAGGCCTTCCGTGAATTGAGACAGGGAACTTTCATCAAACACAGCAAACCGGTCGAACCATCAACTGATTTCTACAAGGGCTAGATCAATTTATCGATCTCAAAGATTTGCTATTTGACTTATGGCCAGCAAATCGACGCCAGAATGGAATCCTGATTCAATCCATCTGGCTATTAGAATTAAGCATTCCCCAACTCATGAGAAGCCAACTCATGAACCCCAGAACCCCCACCCAATATTGGCATGTTTCAGGTCACAGATAAATCATTACCGGACTATAAAAACACCACAAGACTCTAATACAACGAGCAAAGAACTCCTCTGATTGTTGGGAAGCTTATTTTTAGTCAATTGATCCTTACAACCACTAGGACGGTCTAGACCAAATCATCTATGTGGTTAGGGTTTAAGAGTTATATACTACCTTTTAATAGATTAGTCTCATTTTACCTATAAAGGCCCTTAAGAAAGGTGTGGATGATGTCAGAACAAGCCTCCGAGAAAACATACAATTCAAAGCGAGTAATTGTCGTTTCCGATCTGCATTTTGGTCATGACGACTCAGAGTACAAGGCGTTTGTCAATTTCGCTAGGTGGATAAGGAGTCTAGAAGGTTCAGAGCAAGGGGTACAGATCGAACTAAAAGACGGAAGGATTAGGTCGGTAGGATTTCCTGACAAAATAATTCTGTTGGGAGACATCCTCGAACTCTGGATTCCCTCCGAGGGCGAGTTATACAATGTTTTTAAGCATATGTTTGGTCCAGCAGCGGAGATATTAGATCTTGACTGTGATAAGGTCTATGTGTTGGGAAATCATGACGACGATCTCGATAAGGCAAGGGGGGGCTATCCTCTTAAAGAGGATCCCACTTTTGAAGTCTTACCCCGCCACTATCCTGAATCAGTTGAAATCGATTCTGAGCAAGTAGGCGACGAAACTTATGCCTTCCTACATGGTCACCAATTCGACAGAATCTTCAGACGAGCAGGTCCTCTTAGTAAGATCCCATCTACCATGTTTAAGCTCTCATCCATAACCTCGAAATATTTCCCACCAAAAGGATGGTTGTCTGTATTTCTCTTCTTCTTCTTTCTACTTGGTTATCTTCTGCCTCCACTCTCTTGGTTCTTTGCATACATACCTCTCCCAATAATGATGATCTTGATTGTCTACACGTTTGTCTTCGCGTTTCCAAGACTCTTCACAGCATTGGCGTGGCCATTCTGGTGTGCATACACGAAGACAAGATATGTTGATATGAAACGTATTGTAGATGAGGAGTATTGGAAGACAGATAAGGGAGCCAAGATTCAAGCAAAAACAGTAGTTTTCGGTCACACTCATGTTCCGGAGTATAGCTCCCCAGAGATAGTCGAAAAGACCGGTAAGATCCTCGTAAACAGTGGATCTTGGATGAAGAATCCACGTTATGACTATAATACGTTTGTCTATATCGATAAAGATGGCCCGGTGTTGCTCAAATGGGATGACCAAAACAAAAGAATCCTTGAACCAGAATTTAGGTAATTTGAATTGGAAGTCTCTTCTTCCTTATCGTGCCGCACAAATGAATCTCAATTCCTATTACGTTGGGTTCTCAAAATATAGTTAGTATCCCTACTCGAATGTCCAACTTGCCAAATTCTTTGATATATTCTTAAGTATGGTTCTGGACTCCCTTTCCGGGAGAGTAAGAAGAAGCTTCACAATGTGCTTGCAAAACTTCTTCTGACTTTTTCGTCTTTTCCAGTCATTGCAATCATGTTGAATTACCTTATCATCACGATCGATTACTATGTTGTAGTCCCTGATCTTAGCTGAAACTCCAGATTTTCCAGTCTTCAAATTTTCGAGTTCAGTATCTCTTATTACCCTTCCCCTGAGAATTCTTCCTTCATCAGCAAAAAGCCGAAGAAGCGATTCAGTGTTTTCTTCTGTTTTTCTCATTTTTTCTTCTAGTTCTGGAGACTGCTCCCCAAGGAAATCAATCAGTGTCTTGGGTGTGAGAGATGGCTTAGAAGGTCTTCTTCGATACTCTTTGATTCTTTCTCTCATTTGCCTCTGTAATGGAGTGACAACACCCAACATCTCAAGTATATCTAGGCAATTCTCAGGGGCATACCCGTGATAGTGATTGTTGAAGTAACCATAAACTTCCTTTATGCTTTCGTGAACCTCCTGTATCTTTGGAATCCATTCCTTGAGCTCTTCTTCTGTATAAAGATAATTATACCACGGATCTCTTCCATGTCCATGCCATCGGAAATATGTAAAGTCTGCCGTGATGTAGATATCTGGTGGTAGAAGGGGCTCATCTACTATTGTGTATGCTAAATTGTATTTGCTCAGTAATTCGATCGATTTCTCACTGAGCCATGTTCTGTTTCTGAACTCCACGGCGAACCTATATTTGCTCGGAAGGAGTGTGTAGAAATCCTCAACTTTGTTGGGAACAAATTTCAGTCCGGGAGGTAGTTGAATCAAAAAGCATCCCAGCTTTCCGACCCTGGACAGAGGATCCATTAGCGCGAAAAAATGATTAAGATCGTTCTCAAGCTCCTTTTCAACTTCTAGTTCTTTGTCATGTGTTATTTGCCCCGGGATCTTTGCCGAAAATACAAATTCCTTAGGGCTGTATCTTAACCACCCCTGAACAAGACCTGCCTTGGGGTAAGCATAAAATGTGCTATTGATTTCCGTCGTTTTGAAAACATCAGAATAGGCAGAGAGTTTGCTCTTTTTGGCATCCTTATAGAAAGGACCAACCCATTCATTGTAGCTCCATCCGGAACATCCAAAGAGAAGCTCTTTCAATGCTGAACCTCCAAATATTCTTATTAGCAGATTACAAATAACTCTTATGGAAATACGGATTGGTGCAGGTGGCTGGGCATACTTTCATGTTCCGGGAATGGACAACCTTTCAGCATACTCCAGAGCTTTCGATTTTGTTGAGGTCAACTCAACGTTTTATGAAATCCCTGAATATGAACTGGTCAAGTCCTGGAGAGGACGAGTGCCCAAGGATTTTGAATTCTCTGTTCGCTGCCACAAGAGCATAACTCATAAACACCTCCTTGAACCCGTTAATGAGACAATTGAAGCCTTCAACGATATGGTTAAAATCTGTGAGTTGCTGGGATCAGAGTATTTGCATATTATGACTCCTCCAAAGATGAAACTCGACTCCGGAAGAGTCAAATCCATTCGAGACTTCCTCTCAAGTGTAACAGGCAGAGTTAGACTAGCATGGGAGATTCGGAGCCTAAGAAATGGATTAACTGCAGATGTTATTAGAATTATGGAAGACTATAACATCATCCATTGTGTAGACCTTTCAATCCAAACCCCATCGATTGACTCTGATGTGATATACACTCGGCTTTTTGGCAAAGGCCATCATA
>JBHLKK010000029.1:0-17323 GCA_048886745.1 Candidatus Hodarchaeota archaeon
TTCATCCATCTCAGGAAAATAACCAGAGCATTATAGGCCTTCTTCTGTCTCCTATCTGGGAACACGTCCTTGGCCACAGTATATGCATAATCGTCGCTCTCACCAGGCATAAAATTCCACATCCGCCTTGAAGTACTCAAGGTTCTGCTCTCATAGGAGAGTAATCGGAAATATATTCTCCTCGAGTATTTAAATAGTCAATGTAACTAATTCATCAGAGGTCAGAAGCCCAAAGCTTCAAAATACGAGCGAACATCTACCTTCTTCTTCTTATGATGAAGATCTTCTCTCCACGCCTCCAAAAGCAGATTCTCTCTTCCTAAAAACTCTGCTGCGGATAGTATTTGTTTTCCAGCCTTAAGCAAGGGTCTGATCCTCTTTCGATAGTCGATGTCCCTCATAATGTGATGATCCAAAACGATTCTCTTGGACCGAATTGCCTTTATCGTCCTATCAAGATTATTCATTGCATCCTCAAATTCTGCATTGGTTGTTCTCCTTCCAATATGGGTTGTCGGAAATCCATCAACTATGAGCAAGCCGGGATTCTCTTCCACTACCCAATCCATAGCTTTGGGATCTCCAAGACTCTGGGCATCACTTCCATGAATAAAACGATATTCACCCTCCTGAATACAGACCATTATCACAAATCCTACGCTGCTGCCTACCGTTCCATGCCAGACAGCGGGAGAGAATCTTATGAAGTCGAAGTCTTCCCCATCAACATAGACCAATTCCCTGCAAATATCTGTAACTTTCTTTTCAAAAATAAGGCCTCTCCGCCTTTGTGAGGCGTTAATATTACTCTTTCTGTCCTTTGCAAATACAACTTTATCCTTAAATGCGATCTGATATAATTTGTCATCTCCCGGGCGGGGATGATGATCATAATGGTAATGGGTTACGACAATAATGTCGGCATCCTCTGCAGATTTCATTACTCTTTGTTTTGCGAGCTCAAGAGCCACAAGTTCAGACTGAGTTGGTGGAAGACCGTAACGTCGGGGTCCTAATGCCACTCCGGGATCGATTAGTATCCTATGGCTTTTTGTGATTACTAATGTTGCCATACTTCTTACTCCAAAGGAATCAAAGGCTACTGGAACGATCTTCATATTGAATCCAGAAGCAAATTGATATATAAAAAGAGAAAGCTGAGAAAAAAGACAAGTAGATAGTTGGAGATAAGTCGCTTATACTAAGGTGACTTCGCTATCTTCTTTATTTCTTCATGGACTTCAAGCGGGCTCTCAACGGTATTGACGACGTACACATCTGTCAGATCAAACAGCTTTGAGAAAAATGCCTTCCTAATCTGATTCTTATAATCAGAAACCACCAGCCAGTGAGGATTGCAGTAGTTGTGTTCCATAATATATTCTAATGCATCATTTCCAGATATCTTCTGAGCTATCTTGGAATCGCCAGGATCTCTCTTAAGAATAATGGTTTTATTTAGGGTAACTAGGGGTCTTATGTTGCCCTTGCCTACAACCCAGCGAACATTGACAACCGCACGTCCCTTACTGTCGAATTTTGCTCCTTTTAGCAGTCTTTTGTATTCGTCCCAGATCTTCGCAATGTCTGCCCTTATGTAGAAGTTCTTTTCAGAACCAAATGCAACAGCATCTTCTCCCTCATACAATCGAACAAAAAACCAATCATCGCTTACCGCTCGGGCATCCTCAAGCCTTAACAGGCCATATGTGTGTGTTGTCTTTCCTGTATCGGGAGGTGCTATAAGGCATATACCCTGGCCATCCAGATCAACACAGGCCCCATGAACGGAATAAATCTGGTGATCGTCTTCCAAAACATCTCCGGCGGTGGACAATGCGAGTGATTTGACCCAGCCATAATAATCTACATTCAGAAGAATAGCGGTTCGGGATAGCTGATCATATAAAACTTGAAGAGGTTTATTTTCGTCACGGGTCACCAGAAGGCGGCCATGAGATCGAATGTTCTCAGACATGGTGAAAAAATTCTCTTCCCACATATCTTTTACAAACACATCATCTGTAATCAGTTTGATGCAAATGCCATATATATTGGCCTTTTTCTCGTACAGAAAGCGGCCTTTATACTCCTCAAATAAAGCATCTCGCTTCCCTATAGAGATTTGCTCAACCAGATACCTCTGAGACATTATTTCCCCCTCACGAAGCTTGATAGTATATTAATTGGCGGCAGGCTGCGTCAAAGTTGCGCCAATGACCGCCGGCAGAATGACAGCTGCTGCCAAAATCACCAGATTTAAAATGACTTCTAGCAGGTTCGTACCGATAATCTGAATCAAATAGGAGACTGCAGCCATAAGCTCGGTGCCATTAACGACCAGAACTGTCGTGGATAAAAGAAACACAAACGCAAGATATATTACCGCCATCAGCGCAGCACGCCCAGGATGGCGAGTTATGAGACCTCCAATAAGACCCCCAGCAACCAAGGCAACAAGCATGCCATACGCCCCCAAAAGTAGAGAAGGATACACCCAAAAATGAGCCACTGTTATCTCCAGCAAAGTATTAATCATCTCCTGTTGCTGACCCAGCATCATTTGAAAATCAGTAAAGGTGTTTCCCAGCGCAATGAAGTACGTTATCAGCCATGTAACTACAAGACATAAAAAGAGAGCGCCGATTGTTCTTCCAGCCATCTCAGTCTCTCCAGAACCTGTCAATCATATGTCGGTAGTCAAAAATACTCATTTATTCCTTAAAACTATATCTTTTCCAAAACAAGGGAAGAATTGCAGTCAACAATGTTTGCCCTGGTCTTCCCCAAGATGGTAGATATTGAAGTCTGAGCAAGTATGCGAAAAATATATAAAATATGGTCTAGCACAAATGATAGCACCGACTGACTATGGGGGTTGATTCAATGAGTGTTTCCATAGAAAAACTTGAAGGAATTGGACCAGTCTACGCAAAGAAGCTTGCCTATGCAGGAATCAAGACTTCAAAGAATTTGCTTGAAGCTGGACGAACAAGAAGCAACCGAGAAGGTCTGGCCAGAAAGCTGGATATACCATATAAATTAATCCTGCGGTGGATAAATCTTGCAGATCTGATTAGAATCAAAGGAATATCAGAAGAGTACTCCAACCTGCTTGAAGAAGCAGGCGTTGATACCGTGGCGGAGCTTTCAACACGTAGTCCCGATAGCCTTCACACCAGGGTTTTGGAGGTAAACAAAAAAAAGAAGCTTGTACGCAGATCTCCTACATTGGACATTGTAAGACGCTGGATAGAGCAAGCCAAGAAACTACCTCGATTAGTTGAATACTGATTGGATTTTGGCTTATTCTGTCAGGCCAGTCGCAAATTCCACTTTCTGGATGTGAAAAATCCTTAGTATGTAGAGAGCCATAAAAAGCAAAATGTTTTCTAGCCTGTGCCGGTTAACATACATCTTGGTGCTCTTTTCACACCTCAAGGATCGCTAATACCCTTAGTAGATTAATCCTTTCGATCCAAAACCGGCTCCGGTGTTCTTTCTGATTAATTATGAAAAGGATGGATTCGCCAGAAAACACCTAGATGATTTTGTGAATTGGTGATCTCGTATTCTTATTTTGCCCACATAGTCCAATAAACCATCTCCGACAAAGTTAAATGTGTATTTAGCAAAGAATTATACAAGAACATCTTACGCTCATGGAGGTCTAAGAATGGCCCAAAATACAATGGAAGAGATCAATAAGAAACTCGAAGAGGTTGTTGAAGGACGTCGCTACATAATCCGGCAAGTTGGCAGCTTAAAAAGCACAATAGACGAGCTGGCAGAAAAAATCGGACTCAGTGCAGGCGGTAATGTAGCCTCCTCCCCGGATCTCGGTGGAATGATGCCGATTCTGGAGGACATAACAGGGCAGCTAAGGAAGATTAGTGAAACCGAGATAGTCCCGGAGTCCGTTAAGGATGTTGGAGCGGCTTTCGAGAAATTGGAATCATCTATGCAGGATATTAAGGAAGGAATCCAGGTTGTTAAGGATCTTTTCCCAATCATATCCGATATTAAAACTGCTCTTGCAGAATCAAGTGGTGGACAAATAGACACAAAAGAGATTAAGAAGCTTACAGAATCACTAGAGGATGTCAAGGATGCGACAAAAAAGCTCGAAAAAATATCTCGGCTGGAAGAAAGAATCCAAGGCATAGAGGAAGCGGTAAAGTCCTTGGCATCTCTCCCAAGAGGGGAAGGTTTGGAAGTCCCCAGCGATCTGGTCAGCAAAATCGCAGGTCTTGAGGAAAAGCTGGAGGGATTTGATCTTTCAAGTTTGAAATCATCCACAGAGGAACTAGAGAACATGGGGGAGGTAATATCTACGCTAAGAGAGAGTTTTGACAGAGTTTCCTCCGCGATTGAAAGCCTTGCAGTTCTGCGCGAAGAAGTAGCAAGTATGAAAGAAGACCTGACTACAGTAACCCAGAATGTTTTAAACTTGCAGACAAGCATTGATAGGCTAGCCAGCGCTGAAGCAGCTCCTGCCCCCAGATTAGAGGAACCACTTGCCGTAAGAACTCTGGATTATCCGACAGCCTTGGCAGAATGCACCAGGAAACTTGAAGAAGATGCGACTGTCGGTGAGATAGCCAAGGCAATTGATAATGTTCGAAAACAGCTTGAAGAGATCAACAGGTTTCACCCAGCCCTCTTTGAAATGGGGACATTCCATCGTCGTTTGAGCAAAAGACCACCTAAAGAGAGTATTGGCCCCGATCTCAAGAAAGAACTACTAGATACGATCAAAGAATGGGAAAGTATTTCTACATAAATGCTTTACTCCATCCCAAACTCTTTTTACTGTAAATGATCAAGAGATTTCTCTAGAATGAATTTATATTGAACATAAAAATGGCATTTGAAGGGGAGAACAATACTAAGAAGGGCCGAGATCCGAGATTTTAGACAATTGGCAAAGCTAAGAGAGGAACTTCTTGGGAAATTCAATCCTGCAAGATTCAAATCCTATATCAAGGAAAATCCAGATCTGGTTCTAATAATTCTGGAAAATAAAAGAATTGTCGGCTATTGCATTGGGATTGTATTGAAGGAAGGAAAGGGAAGTATATATCAGATAGGAGTCGATAAAAGCCATTTAAACAAAGGATACAGAAAGAGACTTCTGAACAGCATTATTGATGCTTTGAGAAGAAGGTATTGTCACGAGATTAGAACCGGATTCGTGGCTGAGGAATCGCTAGGTTTCTTCTTGAAACACGGATTCAAAGTACAGGAGACCATTTTAAGTCAGGAAAAGACAGATTTTGTTACTCATGTAAAGGGCAACCAACAGGTGCTGATACGACCCTTTAAAATGGATGATCTTGATGTTTTGCTCGAGTTGGAGCAGAAATGTTTTGAGCCCTTTTGGCATACCACTCGAGAGGAATTTATTCAATGGGCAAACCTACCAGAAGCATCGTTTTTCGTTGGCTTGATGAATGAAACTGCTGTAGCGTACAATTTCAACGTAATAAGGGAAAAGATAGGTCAGTACGCAAGAATAGCAGTTCATCCAAACTACCGTCGGCAAGGGATAGGAACAAGGCTGACCGTAAACGCTATTGAATGGTTTAGGAAAAGGGGTGTAAGGAAGATATTGCTTAACACCCAGGTTGATAACATAGAGGCGAGGAATATGTATAAAAAGCTAGGATTCAGAATTCTTGAAAAACTATATGTGATGGTTATGAAGATCTGAGATGTACTCTAATCGGAAATCTCTTGTAGTGTCCTTTTTCTGAAACTTAGCTTCTCTTTTGCTTCTGTCAGATCTTCCCCTTCCGAGACGACTATTGCTGCTGTTGGATTTCCCTTAAAAGGAAAAGGTGGGCCAACTATGCCATGCAACACTGCAAGACCTTTGACACGAGCAATGGACATTTTTGTCAGTTTCAGGGGGACTCTGGCGAAGAATGCCGTGTTCAACAGAGGTACTTCTTCAGGAAGCTTTTGGTTTATTATGGCATCGAATATAAGTTCAGCGGGATTTCCTGATATTGCTCTCCTTATACCGAGATAATTCTTTGTGATTCGAGCATTGATCTCGATAAATATAGGTTCCCTGCGTTCACTCAGAACAAAATCTACGTCTACCCATCCTCTAAGACCTTTAATTTCCTGAGCTATTTGCACAGCATATTCCAAAGCTTTCTCTTCTAGCGAGTGCCTTAATGGAACATATCCACTCTCACATCTTAAGCCTCCTTCAGCAGACAAGGAGAGTTCTTGCGCACTAAGGCCCACAGTAGAGACCCCCTCTTCGTTGGCTAAGAGGGTCGCGCTCGCTGCAATCCCCTTGATGTAGGGGTAAATCATAAAGGAATCAAGCTCAGTCTCTTGCCTTAGATTTTTGATTGCAGAGGATATCCGAGACTCGTCCCTCACTAGGGTGATTCCATTGCAATTGGCTCCATCTAGTGGTTTAAAAATGAGTGGATATCCTGTTTCTTGTGCCATAGCAGCAATTTCATCGATTTCCGAAGAGAAGGGTATGAATTTGGCTTTGGGCACCGGCAGATCCAGATCTAAGGCGATCTTGAAGGTTTCTCTCTTATTTGAAGTTAATCGAATCACTTCTGATGCCGGTCCAAATACAAGTATATCTTTTTTTTCAGCGGCTTCCGTAAGTTTGAGCAAAATACTCTTTGATTCAGGAGCTGCTATGATCGCAGCTTCTACATCAGCTAGATTGAATATGAAGACTTCCAAGAAATCGTTTGCGGGCTTGAGAATGGTTGCGATCCTTGCCTCTATAGGTGGCGTGTAGTTTGCAATTCTGTAGTCAAGGGTGGCATATGTTTCATGTTTGAGCCTTTTGAAGTCCTCTGCTAAGGTGCTTAGCAATGCGTATCCTTCGCTTAGCCAGGGAACTGCCTCATCCTTTTTTACTAGGCCGCCACCCGATAGATGTTCGTAAAGGAGTATCTTCAATGAATTTCCTCCGTGGTTCTCCCTGAACAGTATTCTGTCTGACTTGACCAGAATAGGAAAGATCGATAATAGTATTTAAGTCATCTAAAACCTTAAAAAGTATGCTAAAATAGCATTAGAAGGCCTAGTAGTAAGCAGAAACACGTTTGAGAAGCATACCTTCAATTGTAATTGGTTCAAGCTTAACCACCAAGCTCTGAGCCTCTCTTAACTTCGATGCGGTTTCAGAGTATATTGTAAGCAAGGGCTCACCCCGTTTTACATATCCCCCTCGCTTCTTATAGATGTACAATCCTGCCCCTTTGTGATCTGGAGCGCCGGCTGCTTTAGCGATCTCATTAATACTTATGTTGTTAACTTCAACTATATACCCTGCCACTGGAGCTGGAATGTCAACCCGGTGTTCTCCAGATTGTATATCATCGGGCTTTATGTTTGGATTCCCTCCTTGAGCGTCAATGATTTCTTTCATCTTCTCTAGGGCTTTCCCGCTATTTAGGATCTCTTTGGCCAAGATACGACCTTGACCTCTGGCTGTTTTCCCGGACATCTCGATTAGCATACCGGCCAGTGCTATAGACTTCTCTACGAGAGAAGTTGATTTCTTACCTCCCATGAGTGATTCTAGAGCCTCCTTAGCTTCTAGTGCGGGCCCAATTGCATGGCCCACGGGCTGATCTCCGTATGTTATCCCTATCTCAACTCTGACATTCAGTCTAGTTCCCAGCTCTACGAATTTTCGTGAAAGTTCGGTTGCCGCATCCTTGTTTGGTACTTTTGTTCCGATTCCTATCGGAATGTCAAGAACCAATGCATCGACGCCTACTGCAATTTTCTTTGACATAATAGAGGAAAGCATTTGCGAAACAGGGTCTATTTTTAAAGGATGTTCAACCACATCAATGAGAATGTCATCTGCAGGAGCGATATTGAGGGTGCCTCCCCAGACTAGTGCCCCTCTGACTTTTTTGATCAATTGTACTAGCTCATCTGCCGAGAATTCCACGGGGGCCAAAACCTCAAAAGTATCTGCCGTGCCTGCGGGGGAAGTGATTGCTCGGCTGCTTGTTTTGGGTATCGGCAGGCCTGCCGCAGCGACAATTGGGACGATAAGCAATGAGACCTTGTTACCGGGGACTCCCCCAATGCTATGTTTATCATAGACTGGCTCATCAAAGTCAATTACCTGGCCTGTTTCTGCAGTTGCTCGAGTCAGAGCTTCGATTTCATCCATGGTTATATCTCGGAAGTACTGGGCTAGAATAAAAGCAGACATCTCTACCTCTGAAAGATTTCTCGATACAATGTCCTGAACAATGGCTAATATCTCATCTCTCTCGAGTTTTTCTCCATCAAGCATTCGTGAAAGATACGGAAAAGATTTAGGCTCATCTTTTGAAGAAACATCAATAATATCATTCTCTTTAATCATAAGCATCTCTTGAATCTGTGGTGTTAGACCGACCTGACCTGGTTGAACTAGACTATCGGTGAGAATTATCTCTTTCAGAGTGTCACTTTTCTTTGATTTGAGAAGCAGACGGGTTTCAATGTCTACCTTGAGCTTTTTTGCGTCTTTCCTGTTTAATATTACCTTTTCATCAAGCTCTAGATCCAAGATCTTTGCAGCAAATTTTGGCATAAAAATACCTCCGAATGCGATGTCTATTCAAACATGAATGGATGTTTTTGAGAGACAACAGCAATAATGTAGGAGGGGGGGAAGATGCCTTCTTCTGTTATGAATCCGTCTATGTATTCTCTTGCAACTGTCTCAAAGGCCGGATTCTCAATAGTAAGACCTGAAGGGGGATTATCCCATAGTTCACGTGAACTACGCATTTCAATCTCTTCAAGCTTTCCTGCTACAGTTTCCGGAGAGAACTTCGCAAGAGGAGTTGCAATATAAAACGGAACATCAAATTCCTTAGCTGCGAGCGCTAGAAGTCTTGTCCCAACTTTGTTGATAACAACGCCCTCCGAGGTTATCGCATCAGCCCCAACAATAGCGAAATCTATCTCTTTGGTCTTCATTACCCACCGCATGGCTGAATCCACAACCATGGTCGTTGGTATCCCAGCCTCTAGAAGTTCCTTGGCCGTAATTCTTCCTTGATAGAGAGGTCTGGTCTCTGTACAGACAACTCTAAACCTCTTTCCTTGTTTCCAGGCCTCTCTAAAGATCTCACTTACAACCGAACTGTGGCAATGAGTGACAACATCCATACCATCAACAATTCGCTTTGCTCCAATCTCGGCGATTCTCTTCTTGGCCTTCTTCAGATTTACAATGAACTCTTTTGATTTCTCATCGGCTAATCCTAAGAGTTCCGCTATGTCTGTCTTTTTCGATAGCCCCACATGATAAATTACAGATCTAATGCCGTTGCGCATGGCAGGCTCTGTTGCACGGGTAGGGAATAGTGTATCCTTTGCGTGGTTTAGATGTTTCAGAAGATCTTCCTTGCTGGATGCGTCGGTTTCTTTAATATATGATATCAAAGCTTCCAGAGCGGCTATTGCAACGTTTGTTGCCCCTTGTATTTTCAAATTCTTGATTCTTTCTGCTGTGGTTTTGAGAACTTCCAAAAAAACACCCTCATTACTTAATAAGATTAAGAGGATACTGGCCTTTAACTGTGTTGGCCAGAGGTCTCCTTAGGTGTAATGGTAAACACGCAAATATTATCTTTTGGGTTTGTCGAAGGGAAGTAGTCTTGATCTTTTAGCCCATGTATCTGCCACCATTAATGTTCACTATTTCTCCTGTGATGTATCCGTTTCTTACTAGGAAGAGAATCGTATCTGCCACTTCTTCTGGCAACGCAATGCGGCCCAAAGGAATGGAATTCTTCGCCTGCTCCTTGAAATCACTTGGCAGCAGTTCGGTATCTACAACGCCTGGAGCAACGGCATTTACCGTTATGTTATGGGGGGCCAGTTCTCTTGCTAGTGCCATCGTAAGCCCGATAATACCAGCTTTAGACGCAGAGTAATGTACGCCAACAGTCCCACCCATTTTTCCAGCGATTGAAGAAACGTTTACAATTCTGCCCCTTCTCTGTCTAATCATGTGTGGAATAACACTTTTTGAACATAGGAAAACGCCTTTGAGATTAACATCAATCGTTCGGTTCCAATCTACCTCAGGAATATCCAATATGGATGGTTGATTTATGAGGATTCCTGCATTGTTGATTAGAACATCAATATGGCCAAATTCCTCCATGATAGCTTTCACCATTTGATCAACTTCAATGCTTCTGGAGACATCAGCTTTGATACGTACGCCTCTGCCTCCGGCACCCTCAATCTTTTTGACAACTTCCTGGGCCCGTTTCCTGTGTGTGTTATAGTTGACGATGACTTCGCATCCTTCTCTTGAGAGCTTAAGGCAAGCTGCTTTACCTATTCCTCGACTTCCGCCTGTAACCAGAGCGGTCTTATTCTTTAGGTTCACAATTTCCACCAGGTCACCACGGCTTGCAGTATCCTAATAAGGATTTGGGAGTCCACTTTATGTTGTCCGCATTTGAGATGTTCGAATGCTTCAAGATTCCTCATGAAAACAAGGAATCATCTACAGAATTATCTCTTGCCTGTATTTTTCTGATGGTTGCCATAATCTATCTTTGTCTTCCAACCACCTGGGATTATGAATCCACAGGAGTGGTTCAACTACTCCCCACGGCTCAATTGAGGTATCCAAATACTCCACAATTTCAACATGTTCTTCAAAATAAGTCTTTCCGGCTGCAGAGCAATTGCATATGATTGCGCGCTTACAGGTTCTCTCAATGGAAGCCAACAGGCTTGTTGTTAAATAATGGTCCCTCAAGTTCGTAATTTTTTCTTGATCTTCAAGTTGATTTTCTTGCTCATCCCACTTCGTGATAAGGAAAACTGCAATTCTATTACGTCTGGCTTGTTGGAGAATATGAGAATATATTAGATTGTATTCGTATATTTGATCTTCAGTTGCACTACTTGGCGTCATGAATATGAAAGCCTCGGCGGACCTCAGCATCTTCTTGAACTCATCTTCAATTAGACCCAGGTGCTTTCCCTCATAGAAACGATTCAGTGCGCTTCCACTGTAATCCCATAGTATCATATCAAAGAGTTGCTTTTTCTTATGGTTTACGACGATAGGAAGCGTGTGTATCTCTTTTTGACTGGTAGGAGTTTGGGCAACTCCACTTATCCTGGTTTTTATTATGTCTCGTACGTACTTTAGCTTGGGGATATCTTCTGGGTATTCCAGATTTAGGGTTCGCGAAGGATCCTTCTCAATAAGCATTAGTAGTGTCGCAATGAAGGTCGTTTTTCCAGAGGCAGCTAATCCTATTGGAGCAACTTTCATTCCAAATCAACCCCAAAGGAAAGTTATTGTTTCAACGATATATATTTTTGTGAATTTTCCCTCTGCTATTTAAGGACTTATTTTCTTCATTCTTTCTAGACTCGTTCTTATGATCTCTCTTGAATAGGGAATATGCAGAGCTCCAGTTTCGTATCAAGAGCCAAATGATCACGCCAATGATTCCAGCAATTATTGCATTGGTCAGATCGAATAGAGCTGAGGGGGCAGCAATTGCTGGTGGCACTAGAACAAGCAGAAATAGAAAGGTCGGAGCAAAACCACCAAGAAATCCTGTTAGCAAAACGTATAGTATGCTTTTCAGAGACGTATGTCTATCGTCAACGATTTCATATATTATCCCGGGTCCGATGCCTAGAAGCATATTTCCAGCGAGCGGGATTAAAGGAAACTCTCCAGAGAATAAGGCTCCATATACTCCTACAATCAGTCCAGTTATGAATCCCCCTTCTAATCCCATTAGCATACCAGCCAATGCAGGAGGTATCATCCCCGGAGTCAACTGAACATTCGCAGTAATCTCTAGATAGAATGATCGTAAGACTATTCCTAATGCCCCCAGGGTTCCGCTTAAGGCTGCTTTGTAGGTTGCGTGCATCGTGCTGATTCCCTAAATGGCTTTTGCGGTTATGGAGTTTTTTTTCATGATCTAGATTTTCTCTGAGGTCTTTTTCAAATTAAAGTCTTATCTTTGTGGTCGGGGAATAAACTATAGGTCAGGATTTGTAGCTCTATTTAATATCTATCTTTTGAAGTCCAAAAGTTAAGGCTTATATTCACTACCGAAATCCGTCAAATCAGGAAAGATGCAATCATGGATATTGCTATAATAAGGGCTCCAATGACAGCGATAAGAAGAAACTTCTTGTTGGATGCGAATATTATCGGGAGAGGCCCGATCAGTATGACTCCCCCAGCCTCGGATTTTCCCCTTCCTCTGGAAGATGAAAAAGCAGCCAGCATAATCATTGTCATCCCAACTATTATGACGATAAGACCAATCATCAGAAGAATAAAATGCATTAGGAATCCTCCGAGAGGAGCTGGCTTTTTGAAACTATCATTCACTTCCAAAGCTAATAAGATTTTGCATGAAGGAATCCTTCAAGATTAGAATCTCCGCTAGAGATGTGGTTAATCAACAGAGAATGTTGATTGCGAGGTATATAATTATGTTTAAAAGGATGTAAGTTAAATCAAAGGTAGATTTGAGAATAGATTAATTTAAAAAGATAGAATGATTAAAAGATATTAGGAAACAACAGAGTCAAGAACCCACGACTTAGATCAGGGTTTGCGACGGCAGTTTCCTTGCGAAAGGATGTGAATCATTGTTGGATGATAGAATCGCAAAAAGTGTAAAGGTTCTCTCCCGTATTCGAGATTATTTCATGGAGGCTATCGACAAGTATGGTACGATGATTACACAGGCCTCAAAAGATATCAACGAGAGTTTAAAGCGGATAAGGAAAGACTTAGAAACTCTTGAGCTAGGCAAGCTCCCTGCCAGTGAAACCACAACATCAACAGCGGTATTAACTACTGTATTGGCGAAGAGGGGAGAAGTAATGTCACCTCAAGAGCTTTGGTCATCATTACACTCCAGTCCAATTACTGCACCTACTGCTACACCTCCTTCAGAGCAACCGTTAGCTACGCCCCCGTCAGCTCCGCCCTCAGGACCTCCCTCTGGTCCCCCATCAGCTCCACCTTCAGGACCTCCATCCGCACCACCCGCAGCCTCAGTTCCACCCTCAGCACCACCAACAGCACCTCAAACAGCAACACCCCCGGTTGCAGCTCCACCTTCCATGAGTCCCGGAGAAATGATGGTTGCAGCAGTGGCAGAAGAAGAAACCGGTGTTGGTGGTTTGAAATCTGAAATGCTAAAGGAACTCAAAAAGTTGAAGACTTTGATGAGTGGCGGAAGCGCATAGGCAATTCTTTATTTTTTCGGGGATTTTTCCATAAGACATAATAATGAGTCGGTTCACACGCAACCCACCTCAAAGAGACTGGACCTTAAAGTCTCTCTTTCTCAAATCTTCCTACAAAATGAAAGAATGAAAAATCGCTTGGGAAAGCAATTGATTAGGAAGACTCTAGCCTATAACTCTCCGCACCATGAGGTATGTAGAAGACATCTCCTTTCTTTATGATTATGCTGTGGAAGTATTGTGCAAGTATCAGAAAGGCTTTGATAGGTCCATCGTCGCTTCCATTATATTGGAATCTTACCTCCCAGCAGATGTTACTACCACTGATCTTAACTTCGGACAGTGTTTTCTCATCAAGAATAGGGATCTTCTGTTGACTTGCCATGTCGAAGACAAGCTTTATAAATCGCTTGACTTTTGAGGAATCCTTTAGAATTGGCACATGTAACACACTCCTGATATAATGTATCCGTTATCAATATTTAATATATAAAGAGCTTTTTTCATAAATGTTTTGGTAAGAATCATTAAACATTAGATTCAATGGTGGGTCAAGATATTTCGTTCTTCTTTTGGTTCGATAATGTGATTGGACAGCAAATGTCCTGATTCCAGGCTAGGCTTTTCCTAGCTGAGCTTTCAAGGGTTAAGCCCTCATTGATTATGCGGTTAAAAGGTAGGTAATGCCTGTTCAAACGACCACATAACCAGTAAATTATTGAGAAAATCACAGTAAGATTACAAATATTTTGTGAATACCTTAACATATATAGGCAATATATTGCGAATAACTGAAATCTGAGTCAAAAGGTTTTTATACAATGCAAACCTATGATTATGTAGCTAAGCTACGAAATAAAGGGATTGTTCATAATGGTTAGACTACGAAAGAACGATGAAGAAATCATAAAGGCGATATACATATTCAGTGAGGAAGGAGACTGCTTGGCAAAGTATACGACACTACCGGAAGGGAAATTGAGCCTAACTATTATTAATACATTAGACAACTTGACTGGAAATCTGGAAAACTCAACCGCGAATGATTCACAAAGGAATGTGTCCGATAGAAAGATAAAGATGTATCAGAAAAGCAAACAGAACATTACCGTTGCCCTGATTTGCTCAAAGAAATTACCAGAAAAGGCTGCAGGCTATCTCCTTGACAATATTTCTCATAAATTCATCAACATGTATTCAGGAAAATTGGAAACTCAAAATGGGAATAGCGGAATCTATGAAGGGTTCCAGCAAATTCTTGAAGGCTGCTGCTATTCTGCATACCTCAAAATACTCATGAAGGAGTTCAGCCATTAGCTTTGTGCGGCTTTGATTTAACCCAATCATCAGAAGAAAAGCAGATCATTCTTTTTGAGATGGCCCAATTCTCAGGAGGAAGCCATCATAGCTAAACAAAGACAAAAGCATTAAAGCACGGGGGAGATTTTAAAAGCGAGGAATATTATATTGAATGAAAAATCGACTTGCTGCGGGAGATTGAATGTCCAACAATACAGAGGGTCCAAAAGGTTCTTGGAAGAAGGAAGTTGCCACATATGTAATAATAATCGCGGTAATTGTGGGAGGAGTTTATGGGTTCCATTTTGGACTTCAGGCAGCTATGGGCACATCAACCCCGATTGTTGTGGTGACTTCAGGCAGCATGCACCCTACATATTGGGAGGGAGACATCCTCTTTGTCAAACATTCTTCATCAGACCAGATTAATGTGAATGATGTCATCGTGTTTTTCGTTGTGACTCCCGGTCTGTGGGGGTTAGAACCCAACATTCCTGTTGTACACAGAGTCATAGATAAGTACGAGCAAAATGGTCAGTGGTACTTCATAACCAAGGGAGACAATCCTGATACGAATCCGTTCCCAGATCCCGAGCCAATTCCCTACTCGAATGTAATTGGAAAAACGGTGTTCAGTATTCCTCGCATCGGTCTGTTTATTCTGTGGCTTAGATCAGTCTTCGGTGTTGGAGGTGCACAAGCCCTGCTCGTTTTTATCATCATAATAGTCTTGGTTATTCTGATTATTGATATTGCGCTAAGCGCAAGGAAGGAAAAGGAAGGAACCGATGAACAGAAGATCCATGAAACAGAAGGCGAGAGTAAGGGGGAGCTAAGCTCGCAGGAGCTATGATTCTACACCGAATTCCTTGAAATATTCCTGGAAATCCCGATATTTTTCTTCATCAACATATATTCTTCCCTCAATTGAGCGGCCACGCATGTAGTCGAACACCAGAGGGGCGTCAAGGATGGAGTAAAGGGTTAATCCCTGCTCTTTCAAATAATCTGATGTGGACACTCCTTGCTCATTTACTTCTTTTCGATCCAACATAATCAGAATCCCTATGAACGTCAAGTCTCCACGTCCTGAGGAATCCAAAATTCTATTTATCGCATCAATCTTTGTTTTTCCTGTGGTTGCCACGTCATCAACTATTAGTATTCTGTCGCCGTTCTGAATATCACCTACAAGCCACAACTCCTCTGCCCCGTAGGTTTTGGGCTCCTTTCTATCATATCCCCACCTCTTAGACACATGATGTTTCTGGAATAAGACAGCCGCAGTTGCTCCTGCGAGAGGAATTCCTTTATAAGCAGGTCCATGAATGTAGTCAGTCTTATCTAGTCCAATGAAGGAGATTATAGCGTTTGAGTAAGCTTCTGCGATATTCATTATCCCTTCTCCGTCGCGCATGGCATTGGCGAGATTGAAGAAATAAGGAGAATGCCTTCCGCTCTTCAGCTTAAAATCCCCGAAAAGTATCGCTTCTTTCTTCACCAAGTATTCTATGAGATTCTTCTGCCATTCTTCCATGATTATTCCCCTTAGAAGAAAGCGAATATTAGCGGTGGAGTGCAGAGTATTATGATTACTATTATTGAGACCGAGAGTATCTTCCGACCGATTGATAATTTTGATACATCATCCAAAGGTCCTGGATGATCTATGCCGCCCATAAACAACACAAGGATTGCCATGAAGAAATATCCCAGTGCTGACAATACAAATGCACCACCTATGGAAATATATCTGGATTTTGAGCCAAACAAGGATCTCATCGTATGTCCTCCGTCAAGCTGCCCGATCGGAAATAGATTTAGTGCCGTTATGAGCATTCCAAGCCAACCGGCAAGCCCTATTGGGTGAAGAAATATGGTATAAGCTCCAGGATGTAGGAATCCGACAAGGAGTCTGAAGATGAGGGGTTCCGGTATACTACTGAGTTGAAAATTCTCAGTAAGGTCAATATAGTCCTCTAGGGTCCATATCGGGACAGAAATCATTATGCCTATTATTGCCACTATTAGAGAAACTGCAAAACCTAGTAGGGGACCGCTTATTCCCATATCGTAAAGCTCTTTACGGTTTGTGGGAGGACTTCGTTGGACTATCACAGCTCCAAAGGTTGGAAGGCCCCAGAAGGGGAGACCAGGAATGAAATAAGGTAAGGACGACTTGATCTTATGCCTCCTCAGAGAGATCAAATGACCTAGTTCGTGCAGTCCCACAACTCCAATCAGAGCCATGGTGAACGTTATGAGTACTTCCAGCGGGCCGACGCCATTGTATATGCTTTGAAAAGCTGCATTTGCAGCCATCAAGTATCCAGTAATAGCCACAGTTACAATTGTAGCTGCAAATAATGCAAGGTTCCATCTGCGATCTCTTTCAGGGCGTTCCATTTTAGGTATTATCCGAAGAACCTTTGCGGTTTGGATATTTTCAGAACTTGATGAAATCGCCGAAGTGATCGCCGATGTTGTTCTTTCTTCATCCCTCAGAGTTGGCATCAGATTATGCTCTTCAAGTTGTGCTCGAAGTTCTTCAAAAGGCTTTTCTGTCTCTTGATCTTGATCCAATATGAATGTAGGAATACCATATTGTTTGTAATCCAAATATGATGTTGATACTTTAAATAACGGTTCAACGATTTCCTGCAGATTTCTGAATGTCAGACCGGTGGAAGATGGTGAATCAGATCGGAAATACTCCATAGGTTGAAGTGAACAACAATCATGATAAAAGTCTTTTGGAAAG
>JBHLKK010000030.1:0-17304 GCA_048886745.1 Candidatus Hodarchaeota archaeon
ATGGGATATCTACCCAGTCCACGCGATCATCTTCCCGCGGCAATGCAAATCACAAAACCTAACGGTACAATTATTCACTACGAAGGATTAATGCATAAAACCGATTCCCCCGCTGTTCTATTGGGTGAAATAGAGGACATAGCTGCAGATTCTGGCAAAATGGCTAAATTGAGAAATTGGAAGTTTGTTAAAACGTTTGCGCCAAATGTTTCTCACGCTGTTTTAGACGTTTTGGTAGAGGAAGGATGATCTTTGTTCCTGCTTTCCAAATATCCGCACCTAGAAATCGATAAAATGGGAGAACTCAGAATTGGTAATCATGATTACAGAAGGATAATCTCCGATTACAACACACCCGTTTTCGTTTTTGTCGGCAAACGAATCGGTGAGACCTGTAAAAAGTTTCTGGAAGCATTTAAGAACTATCCCAGATTTCTGGCTTGCTATTCTTATAAGACAAATTATCTGCCTGATTTGTGCAAAATCATTTCGTCACATGGGATAGGAGCAGAAGTTGTCTCTGATGTAGAGCTTGAGCTAGCTCTAAGATGTAAAGTCCCTCCCGATCAGATAATCTTAAACGGTCCTTATAAGTCCGACAGACTCCTTAAGAGGGCCATATCCAATGGGATTAAACTCATCAACATAGATTCGCTTAATGAGATCCCCAGAATAAACAAAATCGCTCAAAAGAAAAATACTAAACAAAACATCGGGATTACTCTTCGAAAGAATGAAAAAGCAAAAATCGGAATCTCGATCTCCGAAAGAACCTTGTTCCTCATCAAGAAATCATTGTCGAAAGCTAAGAATGTAGTTCTATCTTGTGTACACTCTCATATGGGAACCCAAATCATCAAGAGGAAGAATTATGAACTCAATCTTAAGACTGCAGCAAGGTATGCAGAAGAGCTGAAAAGGAAGCTGAATATTGACATAACTTCACTGGATCTCGGAGGCGGATTTCCTGAGATGGCGGTTATTGGGGATCAGCTTGAAGATATAGCCAGAAGAATAATACACACAGCGTCTCGCCTAGACAAGGAATATGAATTGGTATTTGAGCCTGGGAGATTCATCATAGGTGACTCGTGTGTTCTCCTCTCAAGGATACATTCAGTAAAAGACGGTGCTTTAAGATGGATCCTTCTCGACGCTGGAACAAATATTCTATCCAAGGCATCAAAATCAAACTATCGGATTCTGATTGCAGACAAACTTGAACATAGGTATACGGTACCCACCAACATTGGAGGACCTCTTCCTACTGAAATAGACGTTATTGCCAAGAACTACCCTCTTCCAAAAGCTATTGAGGAAGGCGATTCGGTGGCAATCCTAAATAGCGGAGCATATACTGTTTCACTATCCTCTCAGTTCTGTCAGCTCAGACCCCCTGTCTTGTTAATTGATGACCACGGAATTAAGGTCATAAAGAAGAAGGAAACTTTGGAAAAGGATATTCTAGGCTAGCTACCGAGTAACTTCCGATTCTTTGAATACTTCTAGATATTCTTTGTGTTTCTCAAAGTAATTCCGACAAGGCTCGAGCATCAGTGTTAATTCATTGCTGACAGCATTCTTTAGATCCAATGGATGCAATTCCCCTTTTTTATAGAGTTTCTCCAATTCCTCAATAGTCCAGATCACTAAATCTCCACCATGCTTTGAAGAACGCTCAATTGTAAATTCCTTTTCCATGCCTCTGAAAATAATATATCTCAGTATCTCAAGTACTGGATTATCCTCAACCTGCTTTTCAGGACAGAAGGCCATTCTCATCTTTCTCTTTATATCACTTGGATCATCATGTACGAATATGCTTGTTTCAGGAATGCTTTTGCTCATTTTTGAAGCAATTTGCTGGTCGATAGCGTCATTCTCGTCATAACCGCCCATTTTTGATGGTCCTTGAAGACCCATAATTAGGTGATGGTGAAGACTGACAGGTTTGTACCATCTCTTCTTTCCTATCTCTCTTGCTAGTATGTTTGCTTTTCTTTGATCGATTCCGAGTTGACAGATATCTATTTCCATATGGAATATGTCGGCAACCTGCATAGCCGGATAAATGTACTGGGCAGCACTTTTCAATTCCCCCTCAAGACGTCCCATAATTGTTAAACAGCGAGTCATCCGTCTAACGGTAGTATCTTTTAAAACCAGTATGACTTTCCTCCAATACTCGGTATCTCTGACAAGATCGCTTCCCCAGATAATCTCAATCTTGGAGGTATCCAAACCTAATGATTCCCAAACCTTGATGATGTAACGCCCAACGGCCTTGATCCAATCCAGGTTTCCCGACATCTTTTCATTTATCCATGCATGCCAATCGGCCAAAAGTATCTTGAACTTTACTCCTGCCTCAACCAGATCACCGATTTTTTGAGCCCTCATAAGTCCGGTGGCAATATTGGCATATCCAGAGGGTTCAAATCCATCATAGGCTACAGGGTGCTTATTTGTCCGAAGCAATTCCCTAAGTTCTTCCGGTGTGATAATCTCCTCAATTGGCGTTCTGGTTATCAATTCAATTCGTTTTTCGAGATCCAAGTGATTCCACCTCGTCAACTCATCGGTATTGCATTTCAACAGGTTTGGTCGTTAATCATTGAAAGGAAATACAACATCGATTTTAAGTTTTGTTGCAAAACCTTTTAATTAATGCTCTACTTCTGACTCAACAGATTAATTGCTTATAACATTAAAAATGTACCTCAGAATTGAGCAGTCTACTATTGAAGGGTCTTGATATGAAAAGCCATTCTAACAAGAGATCAGAGATGATTAATCGTCTTGAAGAAGTACTATTGAAGATTGATAATCTGTCCAAGAGTTTTCCTATCCTTGTTGAAGGAAAAAAGGATGAAAGAACGCTAAGACAATTAGGCATAACAGGTATTATCGTTCATCTCTCCGGGCAAAGCCTGTTTGAGACAGCTGAGAGGATGGCTGGTTTTGGAAAAGTCATAATTCTCACCGATTTCGATAAAAGAGGAGAGAAAATCGCAAGTCAGGTATCAAGATACTTGGAGGAACAGGGAACATTTCCTATTATGACTTACCGAACCGAGATATTGAGCATAACTAAGGGGAGAATTCGACAGATTGAAGGATTAAGTCGGTTTATCAATCACCTAAGAGAGAAAAATCAGTCCTTGGATATCGATTTGTCATAATTCAAATTGTGGAGGATTAGAGAAAGGTTTTTCTATGTGGCATCAAAAGATTTCTATAGCGTTAAACTTACCATTTCATGCTTTAAAGAGACTAAGCTGGATAAAATCCATAGGAGGTAAAGGTTTTGACCGATCGAGATGATTTTACAACAACAAAATACATAATTGGCATATCAATTGATGTTGATGGTATAGTTGAAAGACCAGATGTCGTTGGAGCGATATTTGGACAAACTGAAGGTCTTCTTGGTGGAGAACTTGATCTGAGGGAGCTCCAGAAGACCGGAAGAATTGGAAGAATAGGCGTAAATCTGGAAACAAAAGCAGGAAAGGTTGTTGGAAACATAGTTATTCCTTCAAGTCTTGACCGTGCTGAAACTGCAATTTTAGCAGCTGCCATTGAGATTATTGACCGAGTTGGTCCGTGTACAGCCAGATTAAGATTGAATAAAATCGAAGACATTAGAGAATCAAAAAGGGAAAAAATAATTCATAGAGCAGTTGGCATTTTGAGAGATTGGAATGAGACAGTAGCACCAGAGAGTCAGGAGATAACAGACGCTGTTCTGAATGCCGCTCAAATAGGAGCAATAGCCAAATATGGTCCTGAGGGACTGCCCGCAGGGCCATCAATAGATGAATCCGATTCAATAATCATTCTGGAAGGACGCGCAGATGTGCTTAATTTGCTCCGTCACGGCTTTAAGAATATAATCGCTGTTGAGGGCACAAATATCCCGGACACCATAGTAGAACTGAGTAGAAGGAAAACAACAACTGCTTTCATGGATGGCGATCGGGGTGGTGAACTCATACTAAAGGAGCTGGTGGAAGTTGCGGAAGTCGACTACATTTCGCGAGCTCCATCCGATAAAGATGTGGAAGATCTGACCAGAAAAGAGATAATAAAATGCCTAAGAAACAAAGTACCCGTAGAGCAATATGCACATGTGGAAAAGCCTAAAAGAGAAAAGCCTAAGGTAGAAAAGCCTAAACGAGAAGAACCAAAAAGAGAGAAAGAGAAGAGATACAAGTTGGTAGAAAAGCCAAAAACACCCCAAGTCAAAGAACCTAGAATCACCCCGCCAAAAGAGCTTGCTGAGCATGTAGGAGATGTCCGAGAAAAGCTTGAGGCAGTAATACTTGATCAGAATGCTAAGATATTGAAAAGAACAAGCGTCGGTGAGCTTGCGGAGATCCTCACAACAATTGATGATGTGGATGCAGTGGTTTTTGATGGTATAATTACACAAAGGCTTATTGACATTGCTTTTGAGAAAGGCATAAAGAAAATAATAGGCGCTCGAGTAGGCAAAATCCAGAAAAAACCGATCAAGGTGTCCATTTTCACATTTGCAGATGTGGCAGAGTAATTTCCTCCCAACAGCACATATAGAGACCCCCCCATCATTTGAGAGTTAATCTGCCTTATAGCAATCCAGAGAGAGTCAATCTTGGACCCTAGTGAGGTTTCTTTTCTTCTACCAAAGATAATAGTAGAAGGAAAGAGACGTTTGGTATTCTCGTTGATTAGTTAATCTTATTAATATGCTTATTATGTATAGTTGCCGGAGGTCAGCGTAATACCAGAAATAATTACTGGAACCAAAGCCACAAGAATGGAGCTATTGGCGCTGAAAAAGCGTATAGAGCTAGCGAAGAAAGGACATGATTTGCTGAAAGAGAAGAGAGACGCAGTAATCATGGAGTTCTTTGATATCGTTGAGAATGCACGCAAGGTAAGGGACAATACACTGAATCTTCTAAGAGATGCTTTTACAGCGTTGACTGAAGCAAAAATGATAATGGGGCCACTGCAACTTGATGAACTTGCTCTAACAACTCCTACAAATGTTGAATTGGAGATCGAAAGTCGAAATGTCATGGGCGTTACAATACCCATTTTACAGACGAAGGAAATAGAGACCTCAAAAAGGCTTTTCAGTCTCTTAGGAACATCTACCAAGTTGGACGATGCAGTTGAAAAGTTCAAGATGGCTTTAAGGGATATTATCAACCTAGCAGAAGTTGAAGCCAGTCTAAAAAGAATGGCTGAGGAAATAGAAAAGACTAAGCGGCGTGTAAATGCATTGAAGGCCATAGTCATCCCTAGAATTGAGAATACAATACGCTACATAGCGCTGCATCTAGAAGAAAGAGAAAGAGAGGACTTTTCACGGCTTAAATTCATAAAGCGTAAGTTAGAGCGATCTGAAGAATAACTAATTCCTTATCCTTTGGTTGATTTAAGAGAGAGGATTGCTTGGGCTAGATCACCACCTGAAGCCATTAACGCAGCTTTTGCCTCTTCGGAGCTTACTCCGGTCTGCTCCGCTACCAGCTTGATATCCTCCTCAGGAGGTTCAGCATGTCTAACTTCTTCCAGTGGATATTCCTTTCCCTCTGCAGAATATCCCCGCTCTGTGACATTTCCACTAATCTGAAAAACTTTGTGTCCTTTTGTATCTGTAACAAATACCTGTGGGCTACTTATCAGGATTTCTTTATCCGGCAACCTAATAATTACTTCTTCCGCGGTATCAAGGGTTTCTACCTTCATCCCCATTTTACGCATAGCTCTTTCCATATCCCGAGGTCGCATTCTCCTCCTTATTTTGTTCACCCTCCTTTATACCCTTTCTAACTTTGACAGCAACTCCCCGCTCAAATGCAATCATCTCTTCTCCATTGAGCAGAGCTTTGCCAACAGCGAGAATCGCATCTCTTTCATCTACGACAATGACTTCTGCTGAAGGTCTAATTTCGGGATCTGCCTCAACTACATGCTTTGAAAATACATTTCTCCCCTCTGAAATAAACCTTGCTACTTCAGATTCAACTACCACTCTGAATCTGGGTTTTGGTGCATACTTCTTTATTCGTTTAGCACCAGCCAAAGTAAGAGCCAGGTATCCATCCGTCGGACGAAGCGTTGCCACCAATTCATTCTCTACGTATATGTGCCTTATACGTCTTGTTCTTGGTGATTTTGTGATAGTTAAATCTTCTGGAAAAAGAACCCGTCCGATTTTCGGACCAAATTGGTAGTTTGCAACTCCTCGTACTACTCTGAGGGCAGATGAATCGCTCTTATCAGGCATAATAACTCACAAAAGGATTTTCTTCCTAGCCATATATTTCATGGTGTTCTCTTTGATCATCGGGTCCCCCGAGGATTTTCTCCACAGCTTTCTCGAAATCCTCTTGTACTACTTCTTCCTTCAATTGACGTATTGCAAACATGCCTGCTTCGGTACATATTGCCTTAATATCTGCTCCTGTTGATCCGTCCGTCATGTTGACTAACTTCTCAAAATCAATATTAGATAGACTCATTCTCTTGGAATGAATACCAAAAATCTCTTTTCTTGCTTCTCGACTGGGCATGGGAAATTCAATTATGCGGTCAAATCTTCCGGGACGAAGTAAAGCTGGATCAAGTATATCGGGTCTATTTGTTGCTGCGATTATACGGACATCTCCTCTGGAATCAAATCCATCCAACACACTTAGTAGCTGCATAAGCGTTCTTTGAACTTCTCTATCACCACTCGTTGCAATATCTAGTCTTCTGCTTCCTATCGCATCCAATTCATCAATAAACACAATTGCCTGAGATTTCTCTCGGGCCATGTTAAAGACTTCCCGAACCAGCCTTGCTCCTTCGCCAATGAATTTTTGAACCAATTCTGAGCCAATAATTCTGATAAAGGGGGTTTTGGTCTCATGAGCAACAGCTCTGGCAACAAGAGTTTTTCCTGTACCAGGAAGACCACACAGTAAAACTCCCTTGGGGGCTTCTATCCCAATTTTATCGAAAAGTTCGGGGTGAAGAAGTGGGAGCTCAACCGCCTCACGAACCTCCAGAATTTGATCCTGTAGGCCACCAATATCGGCATAAGATACATCTGGCGATTCCTCTACTTCCATACCTTTGACCAATGGGTCCCTTGTAGGCGGAAGAATCTCTACAAGTGAGAAGGTCCTCTGATTTAATGCAACACGAACTCCGGCGGTCAACTTATCCTTGGAGACACCTGTAGTAACGTGGACTATGAACTGAGGACCTGCTGAGCTTTTAACTGCTGCTCGACCGTCACTTAAAACATCAACCACAGTTGCAGCAATCAGAGGAGGCTGTCTCATCCGATCCAGTTCCACCTTTATTGAATGTACCTCACGTTCCAGCCGAACTCTTTCAGCATCTAGAAGCTGTTTTTCCGTCTCAAGAGATCTGACTTTCCTTTCGAGATGTCTTGTATATGTAACAAGATACGTTTCTTCGTAATCCTTTTTTGATTCTGTGGAATCCGTCAAGAGCCATCCTCCAAGGAGTTTATTAATGGATTGTTAAACACCAATATTAAGCTTTGCTGTGGTCTCTTTTTATCGACCCTATCATAAGTAAGAGAGATCAGATTATTAATTATTGCGCCTTTGCGATTCTTAGTCTGAAAGGTAGCAAGAATTAAAAATAGAAGCCAAAAATAGTATATTGTAGTTTAGTATCGAGAGGGAAGATTTTTGCACTGCGAGATATGCGGGCAAACTATTCAGACCCCCAAATACGTGTCGGTCGAGGGAGCCAGGCTTATTGTATGCGCAAATTGCACACGGTTTGGCAGCCCAGTAAGACCGCCCTCCATAAGCCCTGAGCGGAAGAAAGCAAAGGTTGTGAAATCAAAGCTTTCCACCAGAACGAGAACTGGCAGACCTGTAGAAAATGAGACAGATTTTGAATTGGTTGAAGATTTCTCGGTCCGAGTTAAAACTGCAAGAGAAAAGCGAGGCCTGAAACAAGAAGATTTGGGAAAAATGATAAAGGAGAAAGCTTCCACAATAAGCAAAATAGAAACGGGGAGATATAGACCTACAGAAAAAACCATCAAAAAAATAGAAATCGCTCTGGAAATAGATCTACACGAATCATCTCCAACAGCTATCGAAAGCCCGAAAAGAGGAGCGCGAAAATCGCCCAGTCTCACGTTAGGAGATTTGATTGTTATTAAGGAAAGAAAGAAAAAGTCGACATAAATCGTTATAATGGGGCTGGAGGCAATTCCTAAGGAGTTCTTACAATTCTCTTTCCTTTTTTTGTCGGAATAATCGTGAATTTTGCATTTTCAAAAGTTCTATCTAATTCATTCCCTTCAAAATAATGATCAAGAAAACATGATAAACTTGCGATCTCCGAATGAGGTTGACTTGTTACCGATATGTTCCAATCTGCAAGGTGATAGACTCTGTCCGGAACCTTTGATGATCCCACAATAATAATTAGATCATCCCTGCAGGTTCTAATTTCATCAATCTCTTCACGAAGTGGCGTCCCATACATTGTCAAATGTACAATCTTGCCTTTCCAATCTTTGAGAACTCTCTCCCATTTTCTTTCATATCTAATGTCAAAATCTCCACCCCAATCCGCTACGACTTTTCTAATGGAATTGAGCAGATTCTCATCTCTTTCCCCGCTTAAGACTCCGAAGTCAGCGCCAAATGCCCTGGCTACCAGAAAAACATGAGAAGTCGCCCGTCTATCGTGGCCTGTCCTATGACCAATCCTCATAACTCCGATTTTCATGATATCTCCTCTTATTGTATCTTTTTTGCATAAAAACATTAAAAACATTCCTTAAAGGTGGAAACATTTTTTAATAAATTCATACATATATAAGTATGAAATAATACCGGTGGAATCATGCTTTACATAATTGAGCGCGGGGAGGACAAATAGTTGTCCCATAAAACGGAAGAGGATACGCTTAACTTAATCGTCGGAGAACTCGAGAACAAGCTGGATGATAAGACTATAGGGGAACTTGACAACGACACAAGTACTGATATTCTCAATATCCTTAATGGTACAGAGGAAGTAACTGATGAGGAACTCGCTGAGAAGTCTGGAATGCGACTGAATATCGTTAGGAAGATATTATATAAATTATACGATAATCGCCTGGCTTCATATAGGCGAGTCCGAGATAAAAATACTGGCTGGTTTGTTTATTTCTGGAAACTGAATCCGGAGCGGATATTCACCTTAGTTAAGAAGAAGAAAACGCTCGTTTTGCAGCGTCTAAAGGAACGCCTGGATTACGAAAAAGAAAACACATTCTATCAATGTGATGAAGACAATAGTTCCCGATTTACTTTTGATGAAGCTATGGAAATCACATTCCGTTGTCCCAAATGTGGCGGGCCACTGAAGTATCAGAAAAACAGAAAACTGATTAGAGTCCTGGAGCAAAAGATTAAAGAGCTTGAAAAAGATTTGTGAGATCGATATTTTTGGTTTTGATGCTGTGTTTTTGGTTTTGATGCTGTGTTTTTGAGTGTAGATTAGGACTCCATCAACTGCTTGAGATGTTTTTCAATCCTTTTGGCACGTTCCAACGATCTCTTAATTTCGGGCATGTTACCGTACTTCTCTATCCAATATACAAATCTCTCCTCCAGTGTTACATACTTGCTCCCTTTAGTCAATTTATCAGCATAACAACATATCTTTTCTTCAACAGTCTTAGGGCGAAAGTCTCCCTCTGGGAATCCTAGGCTTTTTCCTTCTTCTGGAGAAATTCCGCCCAAAACATGAGTCTCCACAATTCGCACAACATCCTCGCGAATACCAATCTTGCCTAGGATTTGTCCTCCAAAGACACCGTGGACTAATCCGTGATTCCTTATCCGACCAATGTCATGAAGCAGTGCACCTGCTTCAAGAATTGCAAGATTCACTTTGTGTCCATTATGTCTGATTGCTCTGGCTATCTCTAAGCTTTTTTCACAGACAGCGATAGAATGCCTAATAATACTCTTCGAGACATTAAATTGCCGCAGAATGCCCAAAGCATCTTCTCGGGATGGTGCAGATTTCATGAGAATAGAATGGAGATTTGATTTATAAAGGTTGGATTTTTCAACTCTATTTTCTGGAATCAATTTTTGACTTTACTGAAATCACCCCTTCAGAACCTTACTTTTTCTCCTTCCTTATCTTCCCTCCGACGACTGAATCTTCACCCCTAATTCGTCTTACAACGATGAATGCTATAACTCCGACGACTGCGGCAACACTTACGCCTATTACCACAAAGTGAATCGGAAACGTTCCTTCTCCCTCAAGAATTCCCTGCGGGGGGAAGGGTGATGTTGTGACATAACATATCTCCCCCCATAACGGTCCATGTAACCTCATGTAAATTACATGTACATAACCAAAAGCATCCACAGTCAATGATGGATATATCTCATGTCTATCATCCTCAGTTATTTTTGTGGGAGTTCCAAAAGACCCAGTTGCATTGCTGGTATGGTAGATTTCAAAATCACCACCATCAAGCTTCGGATAAACGATATGCACATCATCTACAGGTCCTACTGCTACGGATGGAGAGTAGACCTCGCCATTATCTATGAGTATTGGCGTCTCAAAGGAGCCTTTACTGTTGCTCACGTAGAAGATCTCAAAGGTCGTGGGTGCACTCAGATTTCTTCCCTGAAATACTACATGTGCCACACCGTTCAAGTCAACCGCAATAGATGCCTTTGAATTCTCCTCATCTGGACTCTCTATCAGAGTCGAATTTGGGAAATAAACAGCATTGCTATTTGTATAAAGAATGTCTACCTCATTCATACTAATATTCCCGTAATAGACTATGTGGATGTTTCCTGATCCATCCACGGTTATTGAAGGAAATGTCTCATTTGTATAGCTATTATTTGATATTTGTATGGGTATCCCAAAGGATCCTCCGCTATTGTTTACACAAAAAATCTTAGTTTGGCTACCCATAGTATGTTCATATGCTATGTAGGCATGACCTGACGAATCAATACCAATCGAGGGAGAAAAATCCCTAACATCATTGCTTGTTACTTTTATCGATGTTGAAAAAGAGCCTCCGATATTATTTGTATAGAAAATCTCATAATCATTTTCGGGACTCCCATCACTCCCGCAATAGGCTATATGAATATTGTTCGATGTGTCTGTCGCGATGACCGAAAATATACCTGAAGGACCTATTTCGATGCTTTCAAAACTGCCTGAATCGTTGTGTACATAGAAAACTCCCACTACCAAGTCAAAACAGACTATGTGTACATTTCCTAGAGAATCTACAGCAATTGATCTGTCAGAAATTGCCAGACTGTTTGTAATTCCACTGACCACCTTAATCTGTTCACTCCATTGAGCAGGTTGCTGAATAGATTCAGAAATGCAAAACAATGAAAAAGACAAAATCAAAAGCAGGCCAAAAAGCAATTTCTTCTTCTGTTCAGGTACCATTTGTGCTCTCCCCTGAGTCATTTGAATCCTTTTATCTAGAGATTCTAGCTTATGGAGATTTACTTATTAGCGTCCAAATAATAGGAAGAAATCAGGTATTCAATACCCATAGGATTTCGTATCCACTAAGTCTTCTTAACCTTTGAAGTTTCCCGCCTCTCAGCTTTATCTATGATGTCTTTAATATCTTTAACTATATCATTATCAACGGGTTCGGGCCTGTGCTCCTTCAATATATCATTGGCTTTTTCACGAGCTCTTGTCAGCAGGTCTTTAGAACCTTTTTTAGCCCAAGCAGCTACTGTATTCCTATCCATCAGTGTGGGAAACCAAAACTCTGTGTTTACAAACTTGAGTGTATGTTTGTGGCTCAGGAAATGACCTCCTGGTCCCACATCTCCGACCACATCTGTTGCCAGTGTTTCATCATTAACTTCCATTCCCCTGGCGATTCTGTCGCACATCGCTGCGATTTCATCGTTGATGACAAGCATCTCAAGACTTCCAGTCAGTGCGGATTCGATATACCCGCAGTCATGAACCAGGTTTGTACCGCTTAATGTAGCCATTAACCCACTCATGGTTGCCTCGGATATTGCTTGCCCATCAACCACCTTGGAGTCCGTGACCCCGCCAGTTCCAAAGAACGGGAGTCTATAGTATCTGGCAAGTTGTGCTCCTGCGGCATTTATGATTGCGAATTCTGGGGATCCATATGATGCAATGGCTGTTCGCGGGTCAAAAATCATCGAAATATTCCCCCAAATATAGGGCGTTCCTTTTCTAACGAGTTCAGAAATTACTAACCCTGTCAGTATCTCAGCATTTGATGCTGCCAGGGTCCCGGCAAGGGTGATGGGACCTGTAGATCCTGCAACCATCAATGATCCGTAGATTACTGGCAGTCCAGCCTTTGCACATTCTATAACATTCTCGATGTAGATTTTATCATGTTTCAGGGGAGCTGTTGGTTCAGAATATAATGTCAGAAGAGGTTTTTTTCTGAGCTCTTCTTCTCCTCCCATTATCAAAGAAGCTATTCTTATGGCATCTATTGTAGTTTTAGGGCTATAGGTAATTCCAATCATCGGTTTTTCAGAATTGAGTAGTGTTTCGGAGATCTCATGAAGATCTTGGGCTCTCCCCTGATAATCTAATGCACAACAGAATTGCTCAACAAATTTCATGTTTGGCAGTCCGTCTGCAAGTCTAGCTGCCTTTCCAATGTATTCTTTCTTGGCTACCTTCCTGTCTCCTCCGATATCCATGAACTTCACGGTAGTGGAACCCATTCCGAAGAAGACCCTACTACTTTCAAGCTTTATGTCATGCTCTGGCTTCCTTCCGCATAACACGATCCGTTCTGGAGCCTTCTGCAAAGCTTCTTTTACAAGATAAGAAGGTATTTTAACAATCTGGTTTTTCTGGTCAACAATTGCTCCTGCATCCTTAAAGATTTTGATAGCTAAGTCACTCCCAACAAACATACCCACTCGTTCCAGTATCTCAAGAGTTGCCAGATGTACCTGATACAACTCATCATCGCTGAGTATGGTTAATTTTGCTCGCATATTACCACCTCGTTCCCCTCTAATGGTAGATGGATTTATTTTTTTGTATTCGGGAAGTAACTGCCCATTCACACTGCACTAGTCTACTTCATCGGGAAAGACTTCCTTGAGCCTCCATATTCCGAAGTCGGAAACTGTCTTTTCAGTTTCCACAGGATTATACCATTGTTTCTTGGTGCCCACTTTTGCACGCATCTTCCATCTAAATCCTTTTGGCTCATTTTCTACTAAATCTAGCAACTTCGATCCCTTGGCAATAATATCCTTTCTGTCCGATTCGGATAGATTCAGCAGAAATTTGAGCGGTTCCTGTTTGGAGGCCCACTCCTCAGCATGTTTAAGCAAATCCATGATTCTTTTCAAATTTGTCGTGGCTGTATAATAGAAGCCCCAGTCTTTGGCAAACAGCTTAGCAATGTAGTTACCATTAACCGTCTCTTTTTCTGATTCACCTATATCATGGGTCCGTAACAGGAGCAGAACATCTTTGATATCTTTTAGACCGAGAGCTTCCCACATTTGCAGTTTTTCCAACAATAGATCAGCAACAGTTATCGTCGGAGAGTCCAATTCTAGACGTTTATGGAAGTTGATTGGGTGGTTTGCGACCATTAGTTCATCGAAGAATACATCGGTAAACCACCACAGCTTAGGGTGGAAGTAGATATCTCTCTTGGACATTGCCGAAGACAATGTTGTTTTTCTTTTTATGTAGTCGAAATCTTCCTTAAAGAAATCTTTCAGTTTCTTGCGGTATTTTCCGTAGGACATGAAGTCCAAATCGCTGAATTCTTGTTCCTTTTCCCCGAGCCTTACCAATTTCTTGGCGAATTCTTCAAACTCCATGCTATGGAGCCTTATAGCAACACCACCAATAATCTTTATAACGATCCCCTTTTCAGAAGCCACTTCGACTATTCTCTTCGCTTCCTCCAGGAATTGCTCAGATGGAATTATGCCTTTCCATTCAGGTGGCAGTTCTCTCTTCAAAGTCTCCCCCATTGGATTGCCTCCAAATATCAGTTGCTAGTTAAAATGTAAAACCAGCTAATTTCTTTTTTCCTCCAGACTAAAAAAAAGGGAAGGGAATTGAATTTTACTCTGCTGGGATTTCCCCGTATATCTTGTCGATATCGATGCCTTGCCTTCTTCTGTATGATTTCATTACTAGGTAGAGAATGGCCGAACCAACATAGCAGCCTATAAGGAATAGCAGAGAATACAGGTTTCGATAGCTAACTGCGTACAGGTTTCCAGGATCGATAAGCCACATGAACAGCAGGTAGAATAGGAAACCGGCTGTTACTATACTGATAAGAGATATTAGTGGCACTCCTCCTACCTTGTACTTCGAAATGGGTGAGGCCTCATACAGTTCCTTCTTTCTCCATGGCAGGATTATTGCCGCTATTGAGGTGAAGAAGTACATGACTGCGATAGCCAAAACCGCATCCAAGAAGATTGCTGAGAACCCTGGAAGATACGAATATGGAATAGCCAATCCCAAAGAGCCAACGCCCATTACGATAATAGTATTTACTGGGGCCCCAAACCTTGTTGAGACCTGTCCGATCCATGAAGGAAGCGTTCTGTCAAATGCCATGGCGAACATGCACCTAGTAGATGATAGGAACAGCGTTCCTGCCCAGCCCCAGAACCAGAACGACATACTAATTATTAACCAGACTGAGAAAATAACATTATTGAAGTACGCTGCGACCAGCATTGGCCTATATGGGAATATAGGCAAAGGTGCAGCCGTTGGATCATAGCCTAAATACCAATTCCAATATACGAAATTGGATCCCTGGAAGAAATCGTAGCCAAATGTCAAGAAAATGCTGCCCAAAACAAGGACTGCACCAGCACCGCCAAGTATGTTGGCCGTCATCATCTGGTTCATGTTCCTCTTATATTCGCTAGCTCCTTTTACTTCCCCGTACAGAGTTGCACCCCAATTGGGCCAGAGATTATAGAACGCAACCAATGGAATTATCGGAGCACTCGCAGCAAAATCAAACATGTTATTTTCAAATGGTGTGTAGCTCGACAATCCATACCATGAGTTTAGCGTTGTGTTGGCTATATCAATAGTATCTGCATATGCAGTTGGCGTTGGATAACCAAACGCTTGTGCGAGACTGTTAAATGAGGTTTCTGCAACACCAATGTTCATCATGTACATGCCGACTATGAATGTCAAAAAACCAGCTAGGCATATGAAGAAGCTGATTTTTTGTATTCGGGCGTACCATTTCATTCCTAAGGCAACAATAATCGAAACATACACGACCGTAATTACTGTTCCAAGAAAGATGCCGGTTGTCCCTGTCCACCAAACTGCTCCGTCAAGTAGGGCAGTATTATTTGTGTTGTATCCTACAGATCCGAGCAGAGGTGCAACTATTTGGGTTTGAACCATGTTTCCATAGATGGGTGCCCAGAGCCACAAGCATATGACCCATCCATTTAATGAGGTCACAAAACCGGGCAATCCTCCAATTATTCTAGTCTGCCAAATGTAGTCTCCACCAGCTCGAGGCATAGCGGAGATCAGCATAGCGTAGGTGACTACTTCGAAGGCTACGAAGAAGGTGCTAACAAAAATCGCGTTTACTATGTTCCCTGTCGGCATATAGGCGGCATATGAATATCCAAACAATCCAAGCGTTATGATGTTTACTGAGAAGAAAGCATATATGAAAGCGTCAAAAGAAGACCAAGCTCTAACAAGCCCTGTAGCTTTCCTGAGGAAAAGCGTTTCTTCCTCTTCGCCCAATGAATTTCTCCCCCAAGTTCTTTAGCGGATGTATAGGATATATGTCCTATATAAGATTTTCTTCAATAAATTAAACTAAAACTTTATTTTATATACCGATTAGAAAGTCTATCAAAACAAGCGAATTTTTAATAAAAAAATAGTTGAGATTTCACAGAATGATGATAAAAAAATTTATAACTGATACGACTTCCTCCAATTACGTTAGAGGTGAATACTCGGCATGAACACCCGAATCTACTTCGCGACAGACATTCACGGATCAGATAAATGCTGGATTAAATTTCTAAATGCCGCAGAATATTATGAAGCAGATGTTCTTGTACTAGGCGGCGACATGACGGGAAAAGCTGTCATTCCAATAATAGAGCAACCAGATGGTAACCATAAAGCAACATATCAAGACCATAAGCTTGTTCTAGAATCTAATGAAGAGGTTGAGGACCTCATAACTAGATCAAAAAATGCAGGTTACTATCCTTATGTTACTAACTACAAAGAGATTGAAGAATTGAAGGCTGAACCTAAGAAGATTGATAAGCTTTTTTTGAATTTCATGCTTGAGAGAGTAAAAGAATGGATGCAAATTGCTGATGAAAAACTGGAAGACGCAGAAATTCAATGCTATGTATGTCCAGGCAATGATGATGAATTCGAAGTAGATCCAATAATTGAGAAAGCTAAAAGAGTCATTCTGGCTGAGGGTCGTGTGTTTAAAATTGACCAATACCACGAGATGATAAGCACGGGTTGGACGAACCCAACACCATGGCACACATATAGGGAGTGTGGCGAAGAAGAGATTGCAGAAAGAATCGAAGCAATGACATCCCAAGTCCAAGATATGCCCAATGCTGTGTTCAACATTCACGCACCACCATATAGATCACTGCTTGATGAAGCTCCTGAACTTGATGAAAATCTAAGACCAAAGTATGGTGGGCGTGTAACAGCTCCTGTCGGAAGTGTTGCAGTTAGAGATGCCCTCAAAAGGTATCAACCACTACTCGGATTATTCGGTCATATTCACGAAGGCAAAGGAGAGTCTCAGTTTGGTCGAACTCTTTGTATAAATCCGGGCAGCTCTTATGAACAAGGATCTCTTCTGGGTGCCGTAGTCAATCTAAGTGAGGACAAGATCAAAAACTACTATCTTACGGTGGGTTAGATTAACCGACAATCAGTGACATGGAGAATTACATCATTTCTAAAGCTATCTACTGATCCTAAGGCAGAATATAAGCTATTTTTGATTTTCCGGGAATTCAACCTTCTGAAAATAAATCTTCTGGGGTCTCGGATTGGGGAGAGAGCCCTTAAAACTCAGAATCATAGTTCCAATCAACTACCTGTTGTTACCCCCGCCCATCCTCCGCTGGTATCTGGTACTTCGATATCAATATTCCACCATGGCTTATTCCATTTGAAATCTGCTTCAGGTATCTCTTTGAAGATAGACTTAATCTTACTCTCTAT
>JBHLKK010000031.1:0-16497 GCA_048886745.1 Candidatus Hodarchaeota archaeon
ATAGAGATATTTTTCTTCACGCTCCGTATTATCCGATTTGTCAATTTTGGAAACATCGGCCTTATCAAAATAACATCTATCTTATATCTACCGGTTTTTGAAAGCTCTATGATTTGATTCATCGTGAATATTCCAGCGTACACGTTATTCCGACAAGGAATAGCACCTACAATTGCAAGAATCTTCTTCTTACCCTTTACGGATATCGTTCCCATTTATCTATGAAACTGAAATATATCGGCCTCAATAAAGCCCTGACTCTATCATGAATTCACGGACGGAAAACCGTTGGTAAGTCCCTTATGGTGGGCATCTTCCCCTCGTCATTACCAAAATACCAGGACCTTCCATCAGCACATATGAACTGACGCCAGAATGAACACCACGGTTAGGACAATATCCCTAGTCGCTTGATAATACTTTTTCCCTTTCTTCTCAACGCATTCCGGAATTGTTTAAGCTGGGCTTCCGCATGACTCATCTCATAGAAGTCACTCCCCTTCAGCCTCCATCGTTTAATCGCCAGTTCTATTATAAAGCGCAGTATGCTGAGATAATATGCCCGCCAGTACCCGAAGTAAACAATCCTATCCCTGAGAGATACCTCCTCCAGGTGAAGCAGTTCGTATCCGTTTCTCCTTAACATTTCTCCACTTATTCTCTGAATGGCCATAATTTCCGCGTTGTTCAATTCACCCCGCCAAGCATCAATCCTCTTCCTTAGGGGACCTAACTTGACGTTGGTGTGTAAATGTATCTCCCTTTCGGGAATCTTCTCAACATAGTCCCTGTCTATCAGATTCTTCTTTCTTCCGGTGCCTAGAAAAGCCAATAACCTTTTTATCTCGGAATCCGTATTACGGATCAAATCTTCATATTTTATGACATGAAGCCAATCAACATCTTTATACCTATCAACAATCAATGATACTTGTTTATATTCTTTCGCCACCGGAATCGGATTATCTGCCATCGGTTCTAGCGTTTCACTATTAAGGGATGCTTTTCGAGAATTATAAATCGCCCGCGCATCTCGTAAGATAAAAATAAATTTTGCTTCAGGGAATTTTGTTTTGACCGCCTCAATATGTTTTATATAGAACCCATTCTTGTAGACGAGTATTTTCGCGCTAGGATTTCTGGAAGATAGCCTTAACGTGGTCCGTAACAACTGTTCGTAGCCAATTGGAAATGGAAGGGTACAGATCTCCTTTTTCAACACCTGTTTATCGATATTCCAAGCGTTAAACTTGCCATCTGAATACAATATTTCAAGGCCTTTTTCCACATCCTCAGGCCCCCTAATCTCGAATGACTCGTACAGAATTCCATCGGGCATCCGCGCTTCAATGCTAACGGCGATACCCTCATACTCGTTCAGCAGTCTCGCCAAGAATGTTGAACCCGAACGACTAATGTAGGTTAAGAATACAATCTGTTCCATTGTCATATGATTTCGTCTACTCCTTGTTTAGGTCCCTCACCCGCAATGCCCAATTGTTTTACCACAGTCACTATCCCCTTTGCCCGAATTTCATGGAACAATTTTCTCAAATATTCCTTTTCTTCCTCAGATACGAACCCAGTTACAAATAATAAGAATGGGTAAGTTAGTAAAATCAAAGTTTTTATGCTCACGCCTATCCAACCGTTATCTCCTGCCGCGAATAGTAAAGACAACAGATACAATCCCGCCCCAATAACCGTAATATGTACTAGCCGGCCAACCTCAAAATGAAGGGCGTAGAATTTAGCTGAATAATACATTTTCAAAGCATTCCATACTAAATAAGAAATCAACGTTGCCAAAGCTGCACCTACTATCCCCCATATAGGAATCAGAACAAAGTTGAGTGCGATATTAACACCAGCTGCCACCATCAATATCATGCTAATGTGAATCGATTTAAACATTAAACTCATACCCCAAGCTACAAAGTTACCTAACCCATGTTGAGCAAACGAAAAAGCAATGAAAGGTATTACAACCCATGCATCCCAAAATTCAGGCTTTCTAGCAAGTACCATAAGCACTTCTCGGCTGAAAAGAGAGAGCCCCAAACATAGGAATATTATGCTCATATAGTAATAAGTACAAATTTTTCTGAGAAAATCCTTCAACCTTCCTGGTTCCCTCTCCTGTTTATAAACTATTGGTATAAGAGCTTTCTGTACCGGCTCAACCGCAAAGAGCTTCAATATCCCCCCAATTGCATAACCAAAAGAATAGGTACCGACCATTGAAATAGTTCCAAAATATTTCAGAACGTATCGGTCTCCCACCTGCAGTATAGTGCTTGAATAACCGGTAGGCAGTAAAGGATAAGCGTATCTTAAAGGGTATAAAAGTTCACGAAAGGAAAAACGGAACTCCAATCTCTTGACAAAAAAAGGAAAAACAACAATGACGAGAAAGATCATTCCTATTAAATCCCCGTAGACGAGGGAAGAAACGCCCCATTTCTTGTGCAATAAGAAATATAAACTAAGAGAAGCGTTAAGGATCAACTGGGAACCAGATACTATTACATATAACCATGCTTTTTCCTCCATCCGAAGAAGGGAGAGAAAAAGTAAAACCATTGGTTGTAAGAAGAGGATTAAAACAAAAATATCCACAAACCAATGAAACGACGCATTTCCCAAAAGCAACCTGGCGATGAACTCATCCATCTCCCACACGCACGCTGCGATTAACGCGCTTTTCACCGTAGACAGGATAAACAAATTAAATAACAATACCTTGTTTCTATTTTTATAATCCGGGTGGAAATAGAATCTGGTAAAGGCCCTGTTTATCGGAGTTGTTACTACTATAACAAGCAAACTAACTGCCGCATACATTAAGGCGAGAAACCCATAGTCCCTAGTATCTAGTACGCTCGTATATATTGGGATTAACAGGAGCCCAACAGCTTTTTGGCCTAGTTCCCCGAAAAGATAGGCACCGCTCAGTGAAAGAAGTCTTCTTGTCTCTTTCCCCACTGATCCCTTCTGCCGAACCGGATTTCCGTTCGGTGAAGCAGTTTGCTCATCCTTCAAATACATAGCAAAACCCAGCAAACATTTCCCCTAATATGCACCGGGGAAAGCTGATTCAAAGAACCACTTCTTTACTAAAATTATCCTGCCGCTTTGAAACTTCACCCATCACCTCGTTGAAAAACAAAGCAAATTCAATCTGCTACCCTTTATACTTACCAACTATGTATCCATCGTTTTCAAAAATAACATTTAGCAAACCAAGCGCATAATTGATTCCAAAAGAGCTGGCTTTTTTCAGCGCGTCCCTTTGAAAGACGAAGATATTTATTCCATATTTTCTATTGAAATATTCGAAATCAGGCTTAAAGTAGTGCAAGATGACATGGTCTTCCTCCATGTAACGCAGGCCATCATTTGATGTATCGCAAATATTATCAAAATAATATTTTCCCCTTTCCTCCAAGGAAGCAGCAATTTTGAAATTAATCTTTGTTGGTAATGTGATGAGTTTCAACTCATCCAAAGTCCCCAGAAATTTCACCAATTCAGAAAACGAGGGCTCTCCGTATAATCCGGTCAAGGCCGCCCTAGAGAAAAGATCTTTATTTGCCACAATAAAATTGAGAGCAATAACTGATACGTTCACAATAACAAGAAGCAAAATCGCGTCGTAACTCATGCCATGGTATTGCAAACCTACTACAGTCAATAGACTTAGCGGGGCGACTGAATATTCGAAATATCTTTCGGATTGACCTAAGAAAAGGAAGGGACTTAAGGATGTAAATAGGAAAACTATGGCTGACGACAGCAACCAGTAGAAACAGAAAGTGAGGATTTTGTCTCCTAGCAACACATCGGGGATGAAGGCCGGCTCTGAGAAAACAATATAGCAAAATACCCACATTGCAGGCAGTGAATACGCTGCTATTAATATCGAATTCCTGTAAAACACTATCGCCATAGCGTAACCCGGGTTCCTAACCAAGTGAAGGGGAAGATAAACAAGATCCCTAATCCTATTCCTCCCTGAGGCCGTTGTCCCTCTTTCCTTATTCCTAATGTACCACTTGTAATGGAACCACTTCCTCTGAAGCAATTTATAAATATCTAAAGGCCCCAAAACTAAACCGACCCCAAACCCTGATAAAAGAATGGTAATAGGAATCCATGATCCATAAAGTATGGATAAAATTATGCACGTAAAGATCAGGTTTTGCATACAAAATTGAGAAACAATAACTATTAGAACCACAAGAGAAACAGCGGCAAAATAGAAGACCCATATCTCTAGTATCATTAACACACTGAGACACAGCATAAAACACAGAAAGAAAAAGAGTCCAAGTGAACGTCCTCCGCCCATAGTCTGCAAACGAGCAGTTACAGGAAACAAGATAGGAGCGCTCCCAAATAGAAGCGCAGCATATAGGGACATCCTCGCATATTCCTCAACTCCCAAATACCTGAAAACTAATTGTGAAGTTACCAAAACGATTATCGTTGAAAGTACATCATATAGGAGGTTAATTATTTTCCCAGCAAGCCGCCACAACCGTGGAGGGAATAGGGCGATAACATAATGCTCAAAAGGGGGATACCCGCGAAATCCTTTAATCAAAGAATTAGTAACATTATTTTGCTTCAAGTTTCCCCATGCCGCTCTCTCCTTTACCATCCAAAGATGACTGTAGTCATCAGAAGACTCCCCTATTATGAAGATCAGACGTGTAAATAGCGAAAAAAGAATGACCATCAGATATTCAAAAAGGTAATCGTCAAACATAGTCAAAATGCCTCATGATATCGAAGCAATATGAGAGGAAAACATCTTTCTGTTCATCAGACCATTGTCCCCACTCAGGAAAAACATCTTTCCGCCTCTTCCCTATTGTTATAGAGGTATTTATTTTTGCCTTAAACATTTGATCGATAGTCTCTCCTAGAAAAGGAACTAAACCCAAAAATTCAAAGATTTTCTCAATCTGATCGACACCATCTTTCGTCATATTTACAACCCTCCAGTTTTCCTTCGGAATAATACTCGTAGCATCTATTAGAAGCTTATTGTAGTTAGCCCAATACCAACAGAATTTTTCGAATTTCCCCATACTCCTCCATCTATTGAATATCGAATCATCCCTCAAGGGACGCAGGCGAGCGAAATCCCAGAAGTCCTCCTCGGGTTGAGTTAAATCTGAATTGGGATCATCCTCATAGCGGTAGTAATTAGGAGTCCTATGCCGATCAAAATTTATACAACTTGTTACAACATCCCTGCCGTCCCTCACCACAAAGAGAAATTTACAATGGTATACCATCAATAACTCCTTAACAAAGTAAACATAATTAGGATTCTTGTCACCGTAGATGAGACCTCTCTCATTTGCAGCTTGAATATTTCTTGCAGTACTCTTCAATATAAATTCCTCTGGATACGGTAAAATACCCTCCCGCTTCATCCGAGCTGCAATGCAAAGTTTTGGGTTATTTTCAACAAATACCGTGGCATTTTCCGCCGTATCTAAGATTCTGGCAACAGCCGTCGTCCCAGATCTTCCGCAACCTATTATAAAAAAGCTACGACTTTCCATTTATTTTTTCCCCATGATTTCGTAAACATTTGTTAGTAACAAAAACCTCGATCTGTAGAAACTAACGCCCTCTATGTACACATCCTTTCGTAGTTTCTTGTGCAAAAAGCCATCACCACTGAAAACTACGTCCTTAAATCCAACAATCTCCAAGTATTTTTTCAATTTTTTTGGATTTATAATCCAGTCTCCCCGATATTTTGGGCACCTGAAAATATATGACTTTAAGATCGATCTTAAAGCATGAAAACGCGGGTTGAAATCCTCGGATGGATTATGTTTCTTTAGAAGATTGTATATGTACCATCCAAGGCCATTCGTGTTTATATACAGCCGGCCCCCCTTCTTCAGGACCCTATAAAATTCCTCTAAGCTTTTTAGAATTTCCGTCTGGTAGATCACACTAAAGCAAAAAATGCCGTCAAAATACGAGCTCTTAAAAGGTAAATCCGTGATGGATGTGTTCGAAACGCACAAATTCAAAATTCTCAGGTGGTTTTTTAAAAGCGTAGAAACGTAGCATCTTTTGTAATCAACGTCCACGCCCACTACAAAATCGTTCAAACAAGCAAGAGCAATTGACCATTGTCCAAACCCGCACCCGGCATCCAATACCCTTCCCATGTCAACAAAGCTCATTGATTGCAGTCTCTCCCTGTATTTATTCAACCCTTGAGCGTAAACTCTGCACAGAAAATCCCTGTCCCTTTTGCTTATCAAGTATTTCTCTGCTCGGTTGCAAATTTCAATTGGATTGAATTGTTTCATATTCCTCAAGGTAAGCTCTTGGAATCTCTAATAATTTCCGAGTAGGAAGGCCCCGTTCTTTTATAAACCTTAAAAGTTCACCGAACAAAGTCCCCACTCCAGATTCGTAATTTCTATTCCTTTTCAATAAAGACACGTCGCACAAATGACCTTTGACTCTTTCATATAGCTTTAAACTTTCTGTATTCAGAAAAATATGCACCGGGTGGAAAGCAAAAACTTTTATTCCCGGCTTCAATAGATCTGGTTCAAAATTGTCCGGCTTACCATTCGCCTTTCTCAGAAGGTAGAAATCATCCATGAAATATATGGGGATCTCTGTAACCCCAAATGGCATCTCAATAGGAAAAACATTCTTTTTGCCATACATGAGATAATTGCTTGTGTATCTTATTCCAAAATCCTTTACCACGGGGAGCATCTTACTACTAAAGAATAGGGAGTGGTTTCTCAATGACACGGCTTCAGGGTATAACTTCTTCAACTTCTTCAAACCATCTTTAACCTGGTTCATATCAGAAAAATTCGGATGAATCCCAATCTCACATAATTCCTCATCCACGGAATCTAAACTTGGATAACTCCCCGTACAAAAAACCGTAAACTTAACTTTATATCTCTCCAAAATCCCCACGCTATGCGCCAGTACTTCGTCCGGTACCCAGTCAGTATCTAAAGTCATGCAGATCATCAAAAGATCTTCTTTATAACCCTTGAGAAGGATAATGAAAAAATCATCACGACAATTCTATCTATCTCCGTCACAACGTTGCGCCTCAGGATAACCGAAGCCACCAGACCCTTGAAATCAGGCTTCGTAAGTACCCAACGCCCTAGTCGTCGCCTAATTAACCTCAACACGGAATTTCGAACCTTGTACGGACTTATATTTTCGACACGTTTAAAGAAATTGATAAGTCTCATACAATTGAATACTTTTTCAATGTCCATAGAGTTAAAAGCTTTTCCATAAAGCCTCTCTTGGTATTTCTTCACGTTGTTCAAATATATATCTACAATGTCATCAAAACTGAAATCATTGTGCATTTTCGGGAAATATCGCCTCTGTATTTCCGTTCCATACTCAGGTTTTAATGCATTCAGCATTATGAAAACATTTCGATATCTTTCTATATAATACAACGCTTTTCTGATAGTGCTTTGCACCTCCTCCGCAGTCTGCCACGGTAACCCCATAATAACATTCCCGATGAGTTGAAAACCTACCGAATCAGCTAACGAAAAAGCCTTTTCTAACTCTTCATTTCTAAAATACTTCCCTATCCTTTTTCTCGATTGTTCTTCAAAGGACTCCAATCCAAAATACAAATCTCTAACCCCATATTTTTTTAATTTCCGTAATAGACTTTCCTTTATTTGTTTCAAAGTAATATCAAGATTTATTTCTACTTTTTTCCCCTTGGAATTTAAATAATCTAAAATTCCAAAGGCTCGATCCTCATCATAAAAGAAGTCGAGATCCTTTATTCCAATCCCCTTAAACTTATAGCAATCATCAAGGACATCCAAATCTTCCTTAACCTGTTCCAAAGACCTAGCCGCAAAAGGAGCTTTCACGTTTCTAGCGGAATTCGCAAAACAAAATCTGCAATTGCGCCGACAGCTAAAGGAAGTCATGTATCCCAGTAGCGCCCCGTTTACAATATATTTCCCCTTTGTGGACAAAAAATGCGGAAAGATCTTATACGATTCATAGTTAGAGGCCCCAGTTAGGTCCACGTATTTCCCCGTCTCATCTTGATCTTTCCTTAAATATTCCGTTAGCTTATTTATCGAGTAGCCAATGAGTATTTTGTCAAACGCCTCAAATTCCTTGAAGTACGGCCCATAACAAGTCGCCCAAAATCCCCCGAAATAAATTGGATTAGTACAAACCGCCTTAAATCTAGATGCAAATTCGAAATATGATCTGATGTATGTCGGAGCTTTAGTTCCAAAAGACTCCCAACATAGAACCAAAGACCCAGGTTTTGAAAATCTTTTAATATAAGGCTTGTAATCCTCATAAGCAAAGATCGTAATTATCTCGATGTTACAGTTATAATTTGACAAACCATCAGCTAACAACAGCTCGTACGTTGGGAGGTATCTTACTTCGCGAGATCTGAAATTCAAGATGTAAACATTTTCGTACATCATCTCCCTCTCAAATTATCCCATCTCCCAAGATCATTTTCCCAGCTTTTTCTATTAACATTCAATTTTATTCTTATTGTCAAACTCTCTATCCAAAATACTGAAAACCAGGATATCGTAATACTTTCCGTCAAGGTACAAAGCTTCTCTCAATCTCCCTTCCACCTTAAAGCCTAATTTTCTATAAAGCGAAATTGCCCTTTTGTTAAACTCAAAAACATGGCAATATATCCGATGGAGATTAAGTTTATTAAAGGCAAAATTTAGCAAAGTAATCAAAGCATCTTTTCCATATCCTCTCTTCTCCTGGTTTCTATCGATGTAAACGCCAAATTCAGAACTTCTATCTTTCCAATTTATATTATGCAGCATGACGTTTCCTATATGCGCTCCTTCCTCGTTCTTGATTGCAAATATTTTGAATTTATCATCCTGAGAGACTTTATCAAACCATCTTTCATGTTCTTCCATGGATATCGGATAAACGGTTCCGGTCAACCTCTTAATGAGCGGATCATTTTTCCAGCTCAGGGTCCTTTTTAAATGAATTCTATCAAAACCTTCAAATCTTACTGTCTTCCCTCTTATCATACAAATCCCTTACAGGTGTGATTAATTGATCTCACTTTCTAATTCTAAGCTCAGTTGGATAGATGTAAAACCCTTTAAACTTATGTAAAAGATCATTTAAATCCAGTTCAAATTCAGTAAAGCGATTTATGTAATACATATATGGAACTTCGCTACAGCCCCACTTTTTCTTAAAGTTATACAGTCCATGTTGTGTCTTCCATGTTCCTCCAAAATTAAAATTTTTGTACCCTCTCTCTGCAGAGTCCATAATCGTTGTGTGAATAAGCAGACTCATAGGTTGCAAAGCCCGATATTTCTGCACAATAACCGGGGTATAGTATTCTACCGTTTCATTAAAATAAAAAACCAGGAGGCTGGCTATTCTCTCCTTCTTTAAGAAAGCTTCATATATATCGTAATCTTCTCCAAGCAAAAAATACTCCGGGATTAAATCGAAGAATTTCTGCGGCTTGGGATTTCCGCTGATAGCTGTCATGTTGTTTACATGAGTACCATATAAAAAATGGAAGGAGTCTCTGACATTTTCTGCTTTCGAAATTCTGATATCACTTCTTTGGGCTTTCCTAATATTCCTCTTCCTCGTTTCGTGATACCTTGTCAACATCTTTTCCTCATCGAAGGATATGTCTTTGAGTATCTGCCCTATTCTTTCTTCTGTGACGTCAGGATTGGATATACCCAAATATAAGGTCTTGTATTTGTTATCCAACGGCTCGATTATTACAGATGATGCAGCACCGATCTCCTGACATTTCGTTACAAAATATTTTAACAAAATTATCACGAGTTCTTTCTTGCCTTTTACCTTCGATGACACACTGATACCGCCATGACTTCCGTAGAAAGGATTGGAATTTACTATGGTTACTGGCCCAAGAGTCTTTTTCAAAGCAGAAATAAAAGCCACTAGTTCACCACGGTGAAAGGCGCCAAAGTGAAAGTCTTCTGCTTCCAACAATTCCTTCAAAAGACTTATATATTTATGAGACTGGTAGAGCAATCCACCAGCTTCCCGAAGAAGCCGATCTGTTGCCTCCCCCAACGCGGTTGGCTTTATTTCTATATCAACATACTCACTCATTGCCAATTGATTCTCGCCTACGGCAATCAGTCACAATCCGGCTCAGGATTCACCATCCTTCGCCTTTAGCCAAACATCCTAAGCTCTTTCCATCAACACGTCTCCTATATCGCTTCCCCGTCAAAAACCATTCGGTTGACGGGATTACGTCATGAACGTCTTCAACCATAACTCAAAATTCAACAGCGACCAGATGAAGAGCCTCCTGTTCTGTCTTCCTTCCAGGTGACCGAACACAAGCTCCCGTACTGCGTTATAGTCCAAATAGTCAAATATGTGTGCCCGTTTGTCCAGTATCACCCTTTTTACGTACTCTATGCTCTCGCCCCTGAACCAACTCGCATCAGGAGCAGCAAAGCCCTGTTTTTCCTGGTTGGCGATCCCCTCCGGAACATACCTCTTCAGGGCTTCTTTCATGATGATCTTTCCATCCCTCGTCTTGTCAAAATATTTTTTCGTTTTCGGCCCGGGCTCATTCTCATTTATCCTCAGGGCCTCATCAAGCTTTCTCAGTTTGTTGTTTACTGGGATGCCCATAGCAAAGTCCACCAAGTCGTTATCAAGAAAGGGCACCCTGGCTTCTAGGCTGTGGGCCATGCTGAGCTTGTCTTCCACTAAGAGGAGACCGTGGAGGAAGGTCTTTGCCTCAAGGTAAAGGGAGTAATTAACGTAGTCCTCGGGCTTTTCCAGCTTGTCCTTCTTTTTCCTCAACGCGTCCTCAAAGATGTCCCTCGTCCACACGTGCTTTACCTCATCCCATACAGGTGAGAAAATCCTCTGGAGAACCCGGTTAGGGACAAGCCGCTGCCAGTAGAGGTAATAATTATCCACATAATTCTCGAAGTCCGTGCTGGCCGCGATTCGGTAGTACCTCCACGGGTAACCCCCAAAGAGTTCGTCACCCCCTGTGCCAGCCAGAACCACCTTGACGAACTTCCCCGCCAATTTTGCCGCGTAAAAGTTGGGATAGCTCTGCCCTACCCGAGGGTCCTCCAGATGCCAGACGAGCTGTTCCATGCACCGTTCCATGTCCCCGGATTTGAGAACCATCTCGTAGTGCTCAGTCTTGTAAATGGCAGAGATCATCTCCGCCTTCTCCCTCTCGTCGAACCCGAGTTCAAGGCCAGAGGCCGAGGAGAGGTCAAACCCTATGCAGAAGGTCTTTATGTAAGGGAAATTATTGGCGGCTATTGCTGTTATGGCTCCGGAGTCAATACCTCCGCTGAGATACGAGCCAATCTCCACATCGCTTACCAGTTGCCTCTGGACCGCCTGACAGAAGAGCCTATTGAGTTCCTCCACCGTTTCCTCAAACGACGGAGAATCCTCCACCTCCTTGAAGGTAAAATCCCAGTACTCTTCGCTGGAGATATGTTTATTTCCAAGTGAAATTTGGAGAATATGGCCGGGACGGAGAACCCTCACGCCCTTAAATAGCGTCCTATCGGTGAAAATATTTTGAAACGTGAAATATTCATAGAGAGCTTCGAAGTCAAGCTCGACTTTGAAATCAGGATAGTGCAGAAACGATTTTATCTCGGACGCAAAGAGAAAAATGTCTCTATTTTGATAGTAGTAAAGCGGCTTTGTTCCGTATCTATCTCGGACGAGAGTGAGAGCCTGAGTCCTCTTGTCCCATATGGTAAAGGCGAATATGCCGTTGAACCTCGTTACGGATTCCGTCCCCCATTTGTGAAATGCATTGAGAACAACTTCTGTGTCCGTGTTGGAACGAAATCGATAGCCCAAGGCCTCCAATTCCACACGAATCTCTCTGAAATTGTAAACCTCTCCATTATAGGTGATGGATAGGGATCCATCCTCTGTAATCATGGGCTGGTGTCCTGCAGGAGTGAGGTCGAGGATGGCAAGCCTACGATGAGCAAGGCCGACGAAACTATCTATGTAGAAGCCTTCTCCATCGGGACCCCGGTGGCTCATGACATCTGTCATCTTTCGCAAGATTGCCGGCGAGACGGGAGCTCCATTTGTATTAAATATTCCTACAATGCCACACATAGTACCGCCTATAATTCCTCAAAGTTCTTCTGCAGCTCGCTAATAACCAGAGCCTGCTCCGCTTCTGTCATTTGTACATATAGCGGCAGCGTCAGACTTAGTCGATCTGCCAGGTAAGCATTAGGAAACTGTTCAGGCAGAAGGCCATATTTCTCAGCGTAGTAACCCTGGATCACGGGAGCATGGGTTCCCTGGCGAGTAGCAATCCTTTTCGCCTCCAATCGTGCCATCAAATCGTTGCGCTGCCGGGACAGTCGATCCACGTTCTCCAGTGTTGGTTCTTCAGGCCGGAACAGGCATACGTATGCCTGATACCCGTGAACATATCCGTCAGGCACTCCAGGCATCCCCAACCATTCCACACTAGCCAGCATCTCATTATAGAGCCGGGCTCGCCGGGACCGTTCTGCAATAATCCAATGAGCTCTCTCCATTTGAGCACAGCCCAGTGCCCCTTGAATGTCGGTCATGCGATAGTTATAACCAAGGTGGTTAAAATCTGCTAACAAAAAAGCCGATTTCATCGTTTCTCGATCAAAGTCTGTACGAGAAGCACCATGGTCCCGTAAAGTACGGCTAAATCGATCCAATTCGGGATTCCCTGTTGTGATCATGCCGCCCTCACCTGTAGTAATTGCCTTCCGGGGATGGAAACTGAAACAGCCTATATCTCCAAACGTTCCTGCGTGGCGACCATGATACCACGCGCCAAAGGCACAAGCTGCGTCTTCTACCACCCACAGATTATGTTTTTCAGTAATCTCAAGAATCGGCTTCATATCTCCACACAATCCAAATAAATGAACAGGGATGATACCAACTGTTCGCGGCGTGATCAGCGATTTAATCAGCTCCGTTTTGATATTGAATGTATGCAAATTAATGTCGCAGAAAACGGGTTTTGCACCCATATATTCAACCACATTGGCTGTAGATACCCAGGTAAAGGCAGGGACAATGACCTCATCACCAGGCTTTAAACCCAGCGCGGCCACAGCGACATGCAGTGCAGTGGTGCAAGAAGTAGTGGCGATTGAGAAGGGAGCTCCTGTAAAGGCAGAAAACTTCTTCTCAAATTCCTTCACAAATGTTCCCTGCACAACCCATCCGCTTTCCAGGGGTTCCACAATGGCCCTTTTTTCCTCTTCGCCGAAGAACGGTTTTGTAATGGGGATCTTCATCGCACACCTTTAGGCGTTATAGGATATTGACTTCCTCACGAGAGAGCTTATGGGATTTTCTCCAATCTATAAGCCTCGTCAGCCCCTCCCGCAGATCCACCTCGGCCTTAAAGTCCAAATCTCTCCTCGCTTTTTCAGTGCTTCCAACGCGATTGGTTACAAAGGTTTGTCCTGCCGGTTCGTACTGTATTTCAAGATGTGCCCTCGTGATCTCCAAAACGAGTTCACATAATTCTCTGATGGTGGTCTGGGTTCCCATCCCGATGTTATAGAATTCATCGGTGGCGTTGCTTTTCAAGGCGGAGACATTGGCACGGGCTACATCTGAGACGTAGATAAAATCGTAGGCTTGCGAGCCATCACCGTAGACAATTGGCGGCAACCCCTTATCCAGCCGATCCAGTATCTTCATAATCACGGCAATATAGGCACCTTTGTAGTCCTGCCTGGGCCCATAGACATTCATATACCTGAGCCCTACGTAATCCAACCCGTATCGATGGTAGAAAGCCCGACACATCTGCTCGCCGGCGATTTTGGTTGCCCCGTAAAAGGTCTTGTTGTTGAACGGGTGTTCCTCCGTCATCGGAACTTGAACCGCGTCACCATAAACAGAAGCAGATGATGAATAGATCAATTTCTTAACCCCGTTTCGCACACATGACTCAAGGACATTAAAGGTACCCCTGACATTCACATCGAAGGCGGCCCTCGGGTATTCATAACACTGCAGAAGCCAAAGAGCTGCTGAATGAAACACGTAATCCATATCCTTCATTGCTGAATCCAGTATGTCAGCCTGACAAATATCTCCCCCCACCTCGAATACCTTAACTCGCGGATCTTCAAGGGCATCCTTGAGGTTTTCTATGCGCCCCCGACAGAAGTTGTCATAGACGATAATCTCATTTACTTCTTCCTTAGTCAGCTCCTCAACCAAATGGGAGCCGATCAAGCCAGCCCCTCCGATCACCAGGATTCGACTGCCTCCGATGTCCATTTCCTCCCCTAAACCCCTCTTCTGAATTTTATGTGAACTCCCAACGCTACTAACATGATTTTGCCTTCAAATATGCCTCAACTCGGATCAAATAGCTTGAGATCATCGACCAATATCTTCCCCTCGTTCATTATTCCAACGGCTGTGGGGTGCTTTCGTTTTATCATTTTCCTGAATTCATTCAACCGGTACCCTTTTGGTTCTTCCCTCCCCCGCGTGTACTTAAAAAGCACTTTCATTCTTTCCAGCGGATCCTTCGTTAAGGCATCAGAGATAACCACAATATCGATGTCGCTTCCAATATTGAAATCCCCTCGAACAACAGATCCATATATTGCTGCTGAGATCGGACCAAGGACTTCCTTCAAGCGCTTGATATATTCCGTCGCCTCCAAAAAAAGATTATTTTGCTCCTCTAGCCTTTTAATCTTGAACCTATACATGTTTTTCTATTTCCCGTTGAATAAAACCTATAATCTCCTCAGCTATTTCAAGAGCTCGCTTTGCATCTTTTTCAGAAAAATATTCGTAGGGACTACCATCTTCGAAGGTATCAGCATACCTCGTTGGGATATAGTATCGATCTAGAGTTCGAGCCCCTTCCTCTACTTCTTCGGGAATTTGACTCCCTCCCTCCTTTATTTCGCTCAAAAGCTTCAAAAGGGAATAACCTGGGGCTTGCAGACCTACACCTCTGAGAAGGGCATTAATCGCGTACTCGGCAGCTTGTTGGCACTTGAAGCACGCCCAACTGTAAAGTTGAGACTTTAAATCAGATTTGGCAGCATCAATAGTATGTTCAGCTTGGCCCATCCAACGTTTATATTCTCTTCGATCAAAAGGAAAGTCGCTACTCATTTGGACTCCCGAGATTGCTGTAGTGATGAATCATGGGATAATTGCTAAATCTCATAGATCCAGGTCTGGACCAAACTCTCTATAATCGCTCAAGGTGGACCTCGTTGATGTCAATCAGTTGCTTCAACTCCTCCAATATCCTATCGGCGTCGGTTAAGGAGGTGACGAGGACCCCATCAGGTCTTTGGGATGGAATCGTCTCCGGCTTCTGCACTTTGAAGCCGAAAAGCTCCATCCCGTGTTTCTCCTCACGATCATCCACGATCCCGACCAGATCCAGATTCACCCCCTGGAGGGTAACGTAGGCGACCTCCATCTCGTCGCCAACCCCGTAAAAAACCACCCTCTTAATTCCCTGGTTTTGCATTTGCAGGAGTTTATTGGTAAACAGATTCTTCAAATCCGTATAGAGCTTTACGTTGTAAGCGAGGTATTTCAGGGTGAGCTTGGCCTTCATGCCCAGGCCCTCTGAGGTGAGATGGTAATATATCTGCCGATGATTGAGCCCCCGTATCTTAACCCACCCTTTTCGCGCCAGTTTCTTGATGCACGCGTTGGTCACCCCCAGCGCGATGTTGAATTTCTTGGAGAGCTCCCTTTGGGAGATAGTTGGGTTCTTCTCCAATTCCTCCAGGAATTGGAGGTCCCTCATGTCTTCAGATGGTTTGAATAAGCCTTCTTCCCGTCTAGCCATTTTCCCCTCTCGAAATGGCCTCAACCCCTCCAAATTCTCCTAGATTTTCTACATCACTCTGAAGAGTTTTCCATCCCTTGTAACCTCAGACTGAGAGACCCGGCTGGAGGATTTGAGGATTTTCTTATCCACCTCACCCCCGCATCGACTTCGTTGAACCGAGAAAGGACAAACTCACCCCATGCTCCCTTTTAACAGCTTTTTTACTTCATCCAAGACGAATAAGGCATCGCAATGGGCTTCTTTGGCCTCCCCCTCCCCATAGCTTCTCTCCCCATAAAAAGCAGGCGCCCTGTCCTCGGTAAGCCGAGTGGATATGTGAACGATCTTTTCCAATATCTCAGTTTCCGTCGTACCGACTTTTCTCTGCACAACATCAGCAAATATTTTCCCCACATCGTGGATCTTCGGATACTCAATTCCTAATAGAGTAAGCGCCCCTTTTAACACAAGCTCCACTGCCTCCTGGGCACGCCTCACCACCATGTCAAAGTCACCGTCTTTTACTGCCCCTTCAAGGTCCCTCTTGATGACCCGCTCAGCCCTCAAAATGAGCGCCTTCCCTT
>JBHLKK010000032.1:0-16436 GCA_048886745.1 Candidatus Hodarchaeota archaeon
AACAGAATAAGTAGAGCAGTGAAGAGTCTGAACCTCATGAGCCATAAGCTATGATTAAGATCTTGAGTACTGAGCTCTTTATTTATTGTCTGCTAAACGTCAACTGCAAGGTAATACCAATGCAGAATTTACGTGTTGCATGGCCCTGCGCTCTAGAAGAATTAAGAAAAATACAAGAATACGTGGCAAAAAAGACAAAAATCCAAGATGATCTGAATTACCCCCTAAAAGTCGTCACAGGAGTTGATCTTGCCTTTTCAGGAGAGGAAGCTATTGCTGCAGCTGTTTCGCTAGACTACAGTACTCTTGAGAAAGTAGAAGACAAGATTATTCAAGAGAGGCTTTTGTTTCCTTATATCCCCACCTACTTGAGTTTCAGAGAGGGGGCAATTGCTGTTCGTGTTGTTAAATCGTTGCAAAACCCTCCGGACGTATTATTCTTAGATAGTCACGGCATAGCCCATCCACGGTTTTGCGGTTGTGCAACTCATGTTGGAGTCTTACTTAATATTCCAACGATAGGTGTTGCAAAGAGAAAGCTTTGTGGTAAGGTCACAAAGATTCCAAAAGAGCCCGGAGAATGGTCATATCTGAAATACAAAATGCGTAATGTAGGAGCTATTTTACTTTCAAAGGATGGAAGTAGACCGATATACGTCTCCCCAGGAAATAGAATAACACTAATAACTGCGTTGGAAATCACCAAGCATTTTTTGCGTGGTTATAAGCTACCAGAACCCATAAGACAGGCGCATCTGTTGGCAAATAAGAAACTAAAAACAATACAATTGAAAAAACCCGAAGATGAAAAAGAAACCCGTTAGGATTCTATTGGTGAATCGGTATGGCGCGGGGGACGGGAATATCTCCAATTAGAAAGCCCCAAATGGTTTCGAACCCGTGCGATCCAGAAGGATCACAGGCTATCAAGCATTTACAGTCTCAAGGCCTGCGCCGTAATGCGGATATTTGTCCGCTTGGCTACCCCCGCACAAACATTCAATACATCTTGGAATAGAATATGATAATCTTTTCTATGTGAACTACTCCCAGCTATTGCAGGGAGCTTCCTGTTTCATTGACCGAACTTGCCCTTGCGGGTAGAGGTCCAGTCTCCGCAGGCGTGAATTCGGGCAGTTCCTGCCCTAGTGCTCTTTTCAGGATATTTATCGCGGAGTTGTGATCTCTATCGATTTCAAGACCACAGCCACACATGTGTATTCTTTCCCACAACTGCTTTTTAATCTTTTTTCCGCAACTAGAACATGTTTGCGTAGTGCCTTCAGGATCAACCTTCAGAAATACACAACCAGCTCTTTCAGCCTTGTAGTGCAACATCAGAGTAAACTTTGACCAAGAGGCATCTACGATGTTTCTGGCGCTGTAGGAAAGCCTAATTAAGCCTCGAACATCTAGATTCTCGACAGCGATGAATCTGTAGTTCTTAGTGTAATAGTTTGAGAGCTTGTGAAGAAAATCATCTCTCTGGTTAACTATCTTTTCGTGAACTCTTGCTACTTCTATCTTTTGTTTGAACCAATTCTTCGATTCCTTCTTTTTCATTGATAACCTTTTTTGCCTTTTTTTCAGCTTTTTCAATGAATTATCTAGGCTCTTAGGATTGTCAAAATGGTTTCCATCACTGTCATACACGTAATTTATTATTCCTAAATCAATGCCTACTCTTCTGGTGTTCTGTTTTCGGGGGACTTCCATTTTGTTTTCCACTGCAACAAGAGCATACCATTTCTGAGATGGGTATCGTTTGATTGTAATCTGTTTTATTTTTCCTTTTATCGTCCTGTGCTTGATAGTAAGAATTCTTCCTATTTTCGATAGATGAAGTTCAACAGAACGAGTTTGTTTTTCTATGATTCTGAAACCCGTCTGGTTATATGTAAATGTCTTGAAGCTGTTCTTGCTTTTGAATCTTAATTTGCCGACTTTTCTTCCATTCTTTTTTGTTTTTGCTAATGCTCTGAGGTTCGAGAATAGCTTATGATTCTCATACTGAAGGACTTTTGAGTAGACGTCTTTCAATTCTGGGAACTCTTTTTTGAGTTCTACTATTGAGTGCTGTAGATCATTTTTGCTTATCTTCTCCTGTCTGTTCAGTTCTTCGAGAAGTTTGTTATAAACAAATCTGCATTTATTGAGAGTCCAGATTAGTTTTTGTTCCTCTTCCTTTTTTGGATACATTCTAAATCTATAGGTCAGTATCATCTGTTGCAGCCCGCGTTGAAGGGTGTTTCTTCAGTAAATTGGTTGTCATCTGACTTATGGTGGATTGGAAATGACTATAAGCACCTCGGATCTCATCCCCGCCCTCTCGGATGGAGACTTCCCGCGAATAGAGTTAAATAGAACTATTCAATTGAGATTCTGATTAGCGTACAACAAAAGAAAGAAGAGTTCTCCCCAAAATGCTGCAGGAAAAAATCGATCATTATGTGAGGGAAATAAAGAGAAAATTCCGCCTCAAACTGCAAAACCCAGTCCCTAAAGTAGTTGTTGTCGAACCATTTCCCACATCGATGCGTTCTAGGCGTTTTGGAACGACCGTCAAGTCCAATGTCATTAGATTATCAAAGGAGTTTCTCAATTCTCCTCTTCTTGAAGGTATACTAGTCCGAGAGTTAATGCGTTCTTTTCTCCCAAGAATATTGCTTCCTATTGAAGAGGCCATGGATATAGCCATGTTTGTAGCATATAAGCTACTACCAAACAAAGAGGAATGGTTGAAGCAATGGGAAAAAGTTGCTCCTCAGAAATATTTGGGGGATATTAGCTACTGGCCTTCGCATGACTATCTTGAATTTGATAAAGCAACAGCAGGTAAGAGCATAAAGATTTTTCTGGATCTGTTAGAAGAAATAACTAAATATAGGGAGAAATTCGATTCAGAGGAGTACATATACTTCTTTGATTATATCCAAAAAGAGGTTTATACGCCGATAACACAGATAGATATAGAACTCATAGAGACGCTTAAAGAAGATCCTCAGATTAGTTTTCTGAGATTATCTGAACTAATTGGAAGATCAGAATCAGTAATCCGTCGAACTTTCAAGAGACTAGAGGCACGAATTTGGCTGAGAATACAAGCTTATCTGAATTGGTCAAAGATAAACCTTGAACATATTACGGTATTGATAAAACCGGTAGAGAAATTTAAGGAAGAGGTAAGAGAAAAGCTACTCCAACCATATATAAGGAATATTCGCATGCTGGGTGGAGGAAGAGGAACAGAGCTCTCAGCAGTTTATACTTTGCCAATAGGCACTAGTCATACATTAGATGAATTTTTGCGAAGCATGAAAGAAAACGCGAAGATTCGAAGTTATATCAAAACACAATCTAAAAAGGACATTCAGATGATGTGTTTTAAGTACTATGATGCAAACGAAAAAACCTGGAACATCCCCTGGGAAGAGATAAGCAAAAAGTTTGGAGATCCCATCCAGGAAATTAAGAACGCAATGCTCACCAATGTGGTAGAGCTGGACTATATTTCTGAGCCAACGCAATTTGACCAAACGGATCTCAAAATACTAGGTCTTCTTTATTGGGGGGATGGTTTGAAGAGAAGCATAAAAGAACTAACACAGCAAGTCGGAACATCAAGAAACGCGTTGAAAGATCGCTTGAGACGTCTGCAAGATGAACAATTCTATTTACCTCGACTAGCATTCATACCTTTATTATGCAGCCTACCTGAGACTCTTCTGCTGGTTGTTGAAAGTGATGACAATGAAACGCTCATGAAAATTGAATATGTACTTCAATCTCTGCCTTTGACATACGTGTTAAGAGTAAGAGGGGATATAGACGGGATTATTTCTTTAAGTGCCTTGCCGGACAGAATAACAGACGTTTACAAAAGATTGGCTTTTCAGATTGCAAGACTTCCTGAGGTTTGTACCATAAGATCGTATATAGAACATCATGGAACGATGATAAGTCGATTATTACCTGTGGAATTGTTTACAAGAGACTGTCAATGGATACATCCAAAAGAGATTTGGAGAGTTGAATAACACAGAATACTTTCACACATCTCATTAACAGGCCGTATCCTCTTAAACTTACTAGATATAAGTTAAATGTTATTTTCAATATCTAAATGTTTAGCTGACTTTTTATAGTAAGGTTTTGACGAACCATTGGTGTTAAAAGATGTGGCCAACAACTGGATTTCCTTGGTAAATGTTATCAAAGGCCTCTAGTGCCTTTTTATTCTTTTTTAAAAATAAGTGGACTCTATTTATGATACGTCTTATAGAAGAATCTTAGCATCCTAGGGCTAATTGGATATCTATAGAAAAACAAGAAAAGGATTAGGCGGTTTTGAGGTATTTCCTTATTGTTTCAGGGTCAATTCGCTTTAATTCTCCTTCAGGTAACGCCGATAGTAGATTCCAGGCCAAATCCAACGTACCGAATATAGAACGTTCTTCATATTCGCTTTGATTGATGAAACGCCTTTCAAATTCATCTGCAAACTTCAGATATTGTCTGTCCCTATCTGTCAAAGCTTCCTCACCAACAACGGCCACCAAGTCTCGCAAATCAGAGCCCGTTGAGTAAGCATAGTATAGTTGATCAGATACTTCTCGATGGTCATCCCTGGTCATACCTTCGCCAATTCCTTCTTTCATTAATCTTGAGAGACTCGGACGGGGATCTATGGGGGGATAAATTCCTTTTCTATGAAGACCTCTGTCGACTATTAATTGTCCTTCAGTAATATAGCCAGTAAGATCAGGTATGGGATGAGTTATATCATCGTGGGGCATTGAAAGGATTGGCATTTGTGTTATTGTTCCTCTTCGGCCTTTGATTCTACCTGCACGTTCGTAAATAGTGGCCAGATCGGTATACATGTAACCCGGATATCCACGGCGTCCTGGGACCTCTTCACGAGCTGCAGAGATTTCTCTTAGAGCTTCAGCATAGTTGGTCATGTCCGTCAATATTACCAATAGGTGTAGGCCTTGTTCATAGGCAAGGTATTCGGCCGCAGTTAGAGACATTCTTGGGGTTATTATCCGCTCAATAGCAGGATCATCTGCCAAGTTTATGAACATAGTTAGTCTTTCTAAAGCTCCTGTTTTCTCAAAGTTGGCTTTAAAATACTGGGCCTCTTCAGCTGTAATGCCCATAGCGCAAAACACTATAGCGAATTCTTCTTCCTTCCCCAATACTTTGGCCTGTCGCGCAATTTGAGCTGCAATTCGATTGTGAGGAAGGCCATTTCCACTAAAGATTGGCAGTTTTTGCCCTCTGCTTAGGCTATTCATTCCGTCTATTACAGAAATTCCAGTTTGAATATATTCTCTAGGATATTCTCGAGCATAAGGATTGATAGGAAATCCATTTATGTCCCAATAGTCCTCGGGAATGATAGGTGGACCACCATCAAGCGGTTGTCCGCTGCCACTGAAAATTCGTCCGAGTATATCTGCAGAGACAGGAAGTTTTAACGTTTCACTTGTGAAACGAACATTCGTTGTTTCGGTATTCAGTCCTCGAGTTCCTTCGAAAACCTGTATTACAACCTTACCTCTCGCCGTTTCCAAAACCGTTCCAGTTCGGCTCTCTCCGTCTGGAGTAACTACCCTGACTAGTTCGGCATATCCGACATTATCAATTCCTTCAACGATTAACAGGGGGCCGGAAACCTCGATTACGGTCTGATAAGTACGAGCGGTGTATGGTTGCACTTCAGGGGATTCTGGACTGGCACGTTCTTTGGCCATGTTTTTTTACCCTCAGTGGTGTTTTGATGCACTGTAAATTAAACTTTAATAAATACTTTTTCCTTCATCCAAAAGGTTGCAATGGAAGTTTCTGTTTACATATTGGTATGCTTGATCAGTCAGAGAAAGGTTTAAACAATCGGAAATGGAGATTATAAGAAGATTACTCAAAGTCTTAGGGTAGTTTAAATCCTTTAGTTATAGAGGGATTAACGGGACTTTCATTGAATAGAAATACGTACATTCTAGGCACGATACTCATCTCTCTTGTGCTAACGATGAGTTTTGCAATCCCAGTCTATGGGAATCCAGGAAACGTGGACATCCACGGGATATCGATAAAAACTCCATGTGAAATAGGTGAAACACTGACATTAACCTCATCTTATACTTTGGAGTATAATCCACCTCAAGAAACAGGATATGCCATTCTCTCAATTCACACACTCGATTCTTTCGTTGCAGAAAAGATATTCACTGAGCCTGGCGTAAATCAGCTTAGATCAGCAGATTTTAAGATAGATCCACAATCTTGGGACCCCGGTGCAGATGGACAAACAGGAGTGGGTAATGTAACCTTGGTCGTTGAGGAAGAGAATAATACTTTGGTGGAGAACGCGGTTGTAACCTTCTCAGTCAAAAGGGCAGGGATTAATTGTACATGCGTCAATATTACTTCCAATCATGTTTCAGATCACGAAGAGATTGAGGTTATTTTTGAATTCTTCAATGAGCATGATAGAGCATTAGTTATTCCCAATCTCATTGTACAAATTCAGGGCTATTCAGACGATGAACAGGTAGTCAATAACACATATTTTACGGATAATAGTGGGAAGATCCCTCTTACATTTTACGAAACAGACTGGTCAAGTAGTAATTATACATTCTATTTTGATGTATCTGAGACCAGCGATTATGAGTCTGCAACACTCGAATACCAAGTTTACGTGAATAACTCAAATGAGTTAAGTGCCACATTAGTTCCCGCAAGCGTATATGCGTATGCGGAGTATGATCCTACATCTTCTGCAATAGACGTTTATGATAGTTCAAACAATTCCTATACGGAAATGACCTGGAAGACTAGTTTCTCTGGGGGTATGCTATATGATAACGGGAGCGGAGCATATCAGGGAACAATTTCAGCACCAAATCAAATAGGAACGTACCCAGTTATTCTCTGTGCGGAAAAAACGAATTCTACAGATTACCTTCTACTCTTCTTGTCTGTGATGGGGCGTCCGACTAACACAATCCTCTCTCTAAATGGAAACATGACCCAAGGAGAGCTTGTTACCATAGGCATAATGGTAGTTGACGCTATTTCAGATAATACAGTAGCGGACACATTGGCTGTGGACATTTATGCGTTCTGGAATGATGAATGGTATGATGTTGGAAGCATCCTGGTCGAGAACGGTAGCGCTTCCTTTGCATGGTCGGTACCTGAAGACGTTCCTGCAGGGTCTATCAAGCTTAGAGCTGTTTTGCAGGAATCCGGCACGTATCTCTCATCCTTCACCGAAGTTAATGCCGAGGTTTTTGAGGCAACAGCATCCCCCAACAGTGATAATTCTATATGGCTCCTGCTGCCTATAATATCGGTGAGTCCTCTAGTGGTGCTATTGATTAGAAGAAAGCGAAGAAACGGGTCTAGTGGTGTGGAAATCCGCTAGAGCTTGAATTTTCTTATGATATTTATGATAATAGGAAGCATGTCATTTTCCAAAAGTTCTAAAAGAGAAGTCCTCTGGCCCTTTTCCTAAGAGACTTTAGCAAAGCAAGCAACGTTGCTAGCCCGTTAGCAGGATGACACAAAACTGCCCGAGCATAATGATTGCGAAGATTACCGCAAAAACCGATACTATGGTGAAGAGAGGAGATAATTTGGCTGCTATAGACAAAACGATCGGTGCAGTTACGATGAAGATTGAAAAGATGAACGAAAAAGATATCATATCGTTACAGAAGGGAGTTATCAGCAGCTCTGCAAGCCAGATAATCATTATTATGAGGATCAGAATAACCCATATGAGGTCCAAATCCTTCACCAACTAGTAAGGTCAATTTGAATTGTATTTTCAACCAGACTGATGGTTAGAAAGTGATTCCCGGATTCAGCAATTGGTTCTAAGATGATTTCCAGAGAATAAGTCCTTTCAATTATGTGCCAAGTCTCGATATAGAACTTGTAGAAGACGCTTCTGTTTTCACCCCATATCACCAAGTCATTTGGCAGATATACGGAGCGGATGTATAGCTCTCCGGTTGTCGAGACATTTGCTATCCCACTGTCAATAGCATCCATAACCATATTTACTGCGACCATTTTCTGAGAATCAGAAACTACATAAATCGCCTTTTGGGCTATGGGTACACCCAGAGATAGGGTAAGTGAAAGAGTTATTATTATTGCTAAAGCTTTTTCGAGAGTTAATTCCAAATCAATCACATCTTTGGAAGGATTTTCGACCAGATGTAATCTGGTTCTCCCTCTCTCTGCACCTGTTAATCCTTAAAGCGGGGTATTTAAAGACAGCTAGATTAACTAATTAAGGACGAGAAATGGCAAAAGCGGTATTATTCACAAGTGGGAAAGGTGGGGTAGGAAGAAAACAGATATTGATAAACGCTGCATATTACGCAAGAACGCTTGAGAAAAAAGTACTCATTGTTAATTTCGATAACAACAGACAGCTAGGATTGCCTGCGGCAAATAAAGAGCAATTATTGTGTATACAGATATCTGATGATGTAAAACTAGAAAATGTCAGAAATATATTAAGACTGTCCCGAGATAATTCCGATTTTATATTCATAACCGGCAATATTATGTCGATTTTCAGATCCGTAGAGGCGGTTGACGCCGTATTGCTGATCACTACCCCTTACAAAACATCAATTGAAAGTAGCCTTGTGTCGTCAAATCTTATTAGAAATAGATTCGGTGATTCAATCTATTCGATAATCAATAAGGCAGGCGAATGTCCAGACTACGAATACAGTCACAAGGCGATAGCAAAGTACCTCAACACAGCAATTCTCGGAGTAATTCCTTATGACGAAGAGATTATCAAAGCAGAGCAGCTGGATGCATTTTACGTAGAATGTGCAGAATCTAGCCCAGCAGCTCTTGCAACTATGAGAGTCACCAATAAAATCATTAGTGGCGACTACCCAAAGACCATATTCCTGGAAGATCTTCAAAGCATTTTAAATGAGGGCTAAAGCGGCGTATATAAGCTGTGGTGAGATACATCAATATTGGGTTCTTAGCTTATGAATCAAGAGGATTTTGAGACGAGATATGCTGTAGGAATAGGTCTTGAAAATGATGAAAACATTAGTCAAAAGACACAGGAAAAGATCTCAAAACTAGAAGAGAGAATAAACACACTCCATCTAAAGATTGAGGTTTTAATTGAGGAGATTGCATTCCTAAAGAGTATTGTACTCTCAGTCAAGGAGATGAATATACTTAACAAAGATGAGATTGGTTCTGTGAAAGCCAAGATGGCAACAAAAACGGATGCAGAACTTCTGCGAAGGTATGCAAAGACGATAGCACGTATCGAGGCAAAACTCAGATTAAAGGAGATGGAATAAATGGCAGTTAAAAAGAGCTTAGAAGAGATGGTCGAAATTATGCTACGAAACGGTATGAGCAAGAATAGCCTTAAGAGGGCACTTCAGAACATCGGATTCTCAAAAGACAGGGTTGATAAGGCTCTTGCGAAAACAGGATTGATAGGCCCCCAAACAGAACGCGACGAGATGCCTGAAGAGTTGCGAACACAAAAAGCTGGATTACTAAACTCCAAGAACCTTGGTGAAAACCCGATGGTAAATCAGGATAATTCACTTTTACGAAGGATTGAGAATTTGGAGAATTCACTGAAAGTATTCGAGACGATGGCAGATAAAATGGAAGAAATTGAGAAGAAGGTTGATTCACTATTCGATATAATCGGCGAATATGTCCCTCAGATTCTTGAAAAGAAGGAATAAAGCATTTGAACAGGATTTTTATCTTGTTTCTCAGCTTTGTAGTTTTGTCCGCTAGTAGCTGTTATTGACTAATATAGAGCATTTGCCTTAACTTTGACAAAAGGCTAAATTAATATGCAAAGATTTCGAATTATATTAAGAGTGAGCAGTAAATGCAAAAGCGATCTTTGAAAGAACTGGCCGTCGAGTTTTTCGAAACACAAGGGTATAAGGTTACAGAAGATGAAATCGTGAAAAGCAAGTACAGCATTGATTTATTGATAAAGGAACGAGAAGATATACTGCACGGTGTCGTCGTAAAGGATTGGAAAAGAACGGTAGGTGTGAATGTATTACTGAGACTCGATCGTGCCATAAGTAAGGCCGGTCTGCAGCAAGGAATAGTTGTAGGACCCAGTTTTAGCTCTCATGCGCGAAGTTATGCAAACAAAAGGAAGATTAAGCTCATAACCTACAGCGAAGTACGGAAGCATCTACACTTGTATTAATTCCAATCACTTATAGAATTAGCCTCAATGAAAGTTGACTTTTTATAATAACCCTAGGGATTTTAACACAGGGGATTCGCATATCAGTGATATCATGTTTACCATGCAAAAAAAGACTTGAGAGAGATAGCAACGACCAAAAGACGAGACGTAAAGGATCACATAGAATGGTCTTCATGTGTCACACCGGAGCAGGTCAAGAATGTACAAATACTGCAGATCTTAGAGATTGTGCTACATGTACCAAGAATTGTATTCAGTCTCTGGCAGAAACATCGGAAGACATTAATGAAATTGTCTTTGAAAAGGTTTCGTATCTTCACATACTTACATCGAATCAGGTAAGGTTACTGAAAGAGATTGCATCTGCAACTGAAAAGATATCTTCCATGCGTATTTCCAAGGAAGATGTGGTTTCAAAAGAGTGTGAAGAATCAAACTCTTGTTATGAAAATAGAAGATTCTTTCTCGACAATCTTATCGGAGCAGAAAAAGACGGATTAATATTCCGAGATCCCATAAAGGCACATAACGAACTGGTATGGGAAATCAATCTGAATTACGCCCTTTCCAAAAAGAAATGTGAGCGTTGCTACGTAAAATATGCTAAGTTCCTCGGAAAAATCGAGAGAATGTTAGAAAAAACAGAATTGATCCAACACTACATTAGACTGAATCCCTCCTTGAGAAGAGCCGAAAGAAAGACAATCTACGGGCTGTTCCTGACCCCCAGGTATATTCCTAGGAAGAAAGCCAAGGTAGCAGAGAGATCTGTGAGTAAGGGTCTTTTTGTAGATCAATATAGGGTCGGACCATATACAATAACAGTATGTGAATCAGAGAATAATCCTGTTGAATTACACTATTTGGTGGATTCAATAGTAGGAAAGTCGAAGTTTCAAGGAGTTTTCCTAGATCTGATAAGAGGCCTGAGAGAAGTATCAACTTCTATGCTCTTCGAAGATGAGTTCTTGGATATTGACATGTTAATAGGTCTTAAGAAAAAGGAAGCGATGCGTTTCCTAAGTGAAAAGCACCCTGAGATTCCGGATGAATTTGCCAAGGAACTGGCTTTACTAGGTTGTTTTGAAGTAATAGGATTAGGCACAATTATGCCTTTCCTTCTTGATGACAGAATAGAAGAATTTTACGTTGATACACTCGACTCTGCAGTTTATCTAGATCATCGGAAGTGGGGGAGGTGCAATACTTCGATTTATTTATCAGAAGAGGACAGAAAGAGGCTCGTCACACATTTCCGAGCCAAGAGCGGGTTAAGACTTGATGAGTTAAGCCCTTCACTTAAGACAGAAATTGTTTCAAAACTTTTTCATATCCGTGCCTCTGTAGATATAGGTCCACTCGCTGCAGATGGTTTTCATTTGGATATAAGAAAACTTAGGAAAAGACATTTCACATTATCTGAACTCATAGCCAATTCTACACTGACAGAAGAAGTAGCCGCCTATCTATATTTCTGCCTTATAAGGAAGAGAAATATGACGATCCTAGGTAGACCCGGAGCGGGCAAAACTACACTGATCAACGCAATTGATATGCTCACTCCATCTTCTTGGAGAAAAATAACGGTGGAAGACGTTATAGAAAGCATATCACAGACTGATTATGGTAAGCACCAAGTACGTTTTCAGGTAAAACCATTCGAAGGGGAAGACAACCCCGAAGGCAAAGTAAGAGAGATAACAAAATTGCTGCACCGGTCTCCAGATTGGGTACTTATTTCAGAAATCCAGACACCAGAAGATTCGGTCGCAATGTTTCGTGCAATCTCTACTGGTCTCACCGGGCTTCAGACATGTCATGCCATGTCTCCCGAGGATCTATTGATTAGATGGAGCGTTCATCATAAAATCCCCCCTGTCTGTTTTAGTGAGCTTGATTTGCTTCTCCACGTGAAGAGATTTGCATCTGTCGGGGAGCCGAAGCGCAGGCTGGTTCGCGTTTGCGAAATCGATGCTCCTATGAATGCCAATTTCGCAGAGACTCCGAAAATAGGGTTGGTAGACGTATACCGCTGGAATCCGGCTCTGGATACGGTTGAGCTGAAAGCAAAATTGTTTGATACACCAACCGTGGAAAAAATAAGACAATATGAAAACATCAGTTTGGACGATTTTAATCAGGAAATCAACACATATTCTGAAATCTTCAGAGTCATGAGAGAGAAGAATGTATTCACTGTAAATGAGAATGTACAGATTTTCAATTACCTATATTCGTTAAGACAAGGCCTACAGGAACACGGTGAAATAAACTGGACTTTTTTGAAAAAGCTGATCCTGGAAAAAATCGAGGAGGAAAAATCGTGAACAGACTCATAAAGCTATGTAGGTTCTTCGCATCTTTTGAGCCAACAAAAACCCTTGGAGAGCGTCTAGCTCCAAGAAGGTTGAACATCCCCACCGAGTATTACCATAAGAAAGTAGGTTTAACTCCGGGAGAAATATGCTCAGGTGCCATTGGCCTGGGATGTCTGGTTGCCGCGGTAATAATACCTGCCATAGGATATTTTAACTGGATAGTTGCAATATCTTTGACGCCTTTTGCGTTCTTCTTAGGATACAACTATATCTTGAGCTTCCTTCCGAAAAAATATAGGGAAGAACAACTCGCTATTGCAAAATACTCGGAATTGATCATAGAAGAGTTTCTCATGACTGTCAGTACTACTGGATCGATTTTTGATGCTGTTCGATTCATAGCCGAGGGAAACTATCCATATGTATCTTCACGATTTAAAGAGATGATATATCAAATAAATCATGGAGTACCTCCAGAGCAACTGATTTCAGAATTTGCGCTATCCCAACCTTCTAAACTGTTAAGAGACTACTTACTCACATTCATTGCGACTAAGAATGTGTCAAGCAAACTGCTGAAACAATTATCCAGCTATTCTCAATGGGAGATTCGATCAGAATATGATAAGTTTACGATGCAAGTCGAGAGCAGAATTATGATACTTGTCGGCATTGGAATCTTCTTTCCAATCATAGCAGGTCTGGGGCTTGTTATGTGGGGTTTTGGTAACTCTATAGTTATGTTTTCACTAATTCCGATCCAAGTAATGCTACTGGTAATACTAAACAGGATGCTGTTGAGAACCAAAACAAGTTTGCTGGGTGGATAATATTGAAAAAGAATACCATCAAGCCTTCAGATAAGTACTCGAAGATGGAGATATCGGAACTGGGCAACTTCCTGGCGATATTCGGAGAGAAACTACTGAGGAAAATGAGTCCCGAAAAGGCATTCAGAGAGTCAATAAAACAATACGACGGCCCGCTGAAGCAGACACTATCTGAATTTGTGGCCAAGATGTATGAAAAAGGCCTTTCTCTAGTCGAAGCGTGTCGGATGCTAGAGAAAACGTTGGTAAATCCTCAATCAAGGCGTTTGCTGAGAATTGTCGTAAAATCCATACAAAAGGACGCTTATGTTTCAGGAGAGCGAATAGTATCGATCATTACGCATCTGAGGGAAAATCAGCAATTAATTGCTCAAAGAGAAAGTATTGTTCGTGCTCAGGAGTTCAAGTTGCGGTTTCTGGTAATAGTCTCTTCATGCATTTTTGGAATCATAACAACACTGGCTCCTTGGTTTTCAATGCTAAACATCCTTAACGGTGATATTGCGACATACAACCTGACACAGATACTGTCCTTTGATCAGTTTTACATTTTAGTAACATTCGGAGCAATTAGCGTATTGACGACCTATGCAAACATGAGTATGCTAAGGATGAATAAAATCGGATTGCATATGGTGTTGTCTTTGACAATTTATCTAATTGTCTATCTGGTTGCCCATGAATTCCTTACTTTCCTATTGTAAGATGGCTTGTTGGGGGTTTAAATAATACGGTAAGAACAAATGGATGGGTAATACCAATGAAAAGACTACTCCGCAAATTGAGAGAATTCTTTAAGAATGATAGAGCCGGACCACTAGTGGAAGAAGGACTCATCATAGGACTCTCAATATTGGCAATAGCAATATTGGTTACAGTCATTCTAGGCATACTCGGATGGGCTGGCGATTCCATCAGTTCTCTGATGGAGACCATAGCAAATCTTTTGCCTTTCTAAGAAAATGTATTATTTCTTTTGAAGCGTGGATTCAATTCTTTTTCATACACAAGATATAAATAGGCTGTTTTCTTTTTCGTAAATCCATATGTTTAGTATTGCATCTCTCGAGGACATTTAGATGAAAGACCAAAATGCAAATCAATTCGACTTTGTTAGAAAGCCCAACTACCAGCAGCTTCTTACCAACCCAATCATGGATATAGCCGCTCGCTTCTGGGAGGATGAGCGATATGAGGCTGGAAAAGTCTGCTATCAATCCATGCGGGTCATTGATGATTTGATCGATAACTGTAAAGCCGCCACCCCCAGAATACTTGAAATTGAAAAGCAAAAATTAGTTGTCACAGTTAACGATTGGGTTAAGGCGATCAACAGCCATATGCCATGCGATTTTGTTCAGAAACAGCTGATTGAAACCATAACAAGATTCCAGATCCCTATGTGGCCCTGGCAAAGATTTGCAAAATCGATGATTTATGATATACACCACTACGGCTTTAGAACTTTTCCGATTTTTCTTCAATATGCTGAAGGTGCTGCGGTCGCCCCAGCGGCCATTTTTATGCATTTGTGCGGTACTGTCAAAGACAATGATCACTATGGTGCACCTCGCTTTGACATAAGAAAGGCTGCCAGACCGATTGCCTTATTTGCTTACCTGGTCCATATCATCCGAGACTTTCAAAAAGACCAAAACAGCAATCTAAACTACTTTGCTGATGATCTAATAAGCGAAAACGAATTGAGCCCGCTGATGCTAAGAGAAATAGCTGACGGGAATGAGATAAATACCGGGTTCCGAAACCTGATGGAAAGGTATTACGCCTTGACCGAAGATTACAGCCGCAAAGCTAGGCGTACAATCGACAAAATTGGTGACCACCTGCAACCTCGGTACAGGCTCAGCCTTGAAATCGTTTACAATTTATATCGCCTTATTTTTGAGCGAATCGATGTTTCCAATGGCAGGTTTACCACCAGAGAGCTAACTCCTTCACCCGAGGAAGTAAAGAACCGAATAGATCTAACTATTTCCTCCTTCGAGCCTGCCAAATGATAGCTTTTCATTAATTACACTTGTATTTGATGTTGTTTTATCGTTTGGGAGAACCGATAGAGTTTGTGGAAGAATACACTCAGAGGAAAGTCGGCAGAATCATGAACAGAAAAGACAGAAATCTGGAATTGAAATCGGTGCTCCTCCCTCCAATATACAGGCACAACTTCGAAATGCTTAAACGAGTCGTAAATTCTATTAGAATCGAGGCTTCTTTATGGAGAGAACTGACATCTTGGAAAAGCTTGAGAGAAAGGAAATCAAAGCGGAAGATGTGGCGAGAAATGCGATAAAAGATCCAAATTTGCTTCCTGAAATCTTTGTTGGAATATCTTCGAAAAAAGCGCGAATAAAATACGGTTGTGCGAAGGCTCTGAGGATTATCAGTAAGGAAAATCCAGAAAAGTTATACCCGAGAATGAATTTCTTCACTGAACAACTGGATAGTGATAAGAGAATATTGAAGTGGAATGCTCTGTATGTTATCGCCAATTTAGCAAGAGTTGATGTAGAAAACAGATTCGACGGTATTTTTGACAGGTACTACGACCTTCTGAATGCCGAATATATGGTTACAGTCGCCAATGTCGTCCGCAATTCGGGAAAGATTGCCAAAGCCAAGCCCCATCTTATTCAGAGAATCACAAACGAACTCCTGAAGACAGAAAAACTTAGTCTGAAATCACATCTCACTCAAGAATGCAAGAACATCATACTTGGGCACGTTATCTCGGCTCTTGGGATCTATTTTAGCCAGATTGAGAATAAGGACAAAGTGATTTCATTTGTAAAAAGGCAATTGGACAATACTCGAAATGCAACAAAGGTGAAAGCAGAAGAATTCTTAGAGAGAATAAAATAGTAGTCTAAAATGGATCTCAAAATGTGGTGCTCCGGCCGGGATTTGAATTCCCGAATTAACCTATTTTGGCTAATTTCCCGGGTCCAGGGGGCGATTGGGCAGGCTATCTTTTCAGCCTTGAGCCCCTGATGATTGACCGGACTACAC
>JBHLKK010000033.1:0-16122 GCA_048886745.1 Candidatus Hodarchaeota archaeon
AGTGCTGGGAGCGGTCAATACCGCGCTCATAATTTCAAGTCTCATAGTGTTTAGCAGAAGAGATATTCCCGTCTGAAGAATCTCAATTCTCTCTTTTTTTCTTTTTTTGGCTCGAATATGCAGTGGTTGAATAGCCATTTCTGGAGTTTCTTGAAAGCTGTAGTAAACGAAGCCCCCTCAAGATTAGTTCTAATCCAGTTATAAAACCAGCAAAACAAGATTTCTCAAATCTTTTGAATATAGCTCAACTATGCGTTGAGGTCAACATTTGTCTGCACCGCAGTCTCTGTGATCACTATTGTGAAGCCTTGGCGGTAAAGAACCACCCGGATCTTTAAAACAATTCCAGAAGATTTGTCATACCAACGTGTCATACTATCAAAAGTCCAATCATATTGAACTACCCAACAGTCTCTTTGCTGTCCGAGAACCTGAATCTGCTCACTTCCGCTGATTGTGTTTATTCCATACAATATATCTATAGTGAATCCAAGTCCCACACCTGTTTCAATCCAGAATGGCCATTTTTCTCCAATATAGCTTATGTCTGAACAGTTAATTGTCTCACGAGTAGCTACGTTTATTGTAAAATTAAAATCTCCGAGTGTCGGCTCTACATTCCCGTCAGTAACATTCACACCATGAGATATCAGGTGTAAATCAGCAGAATGGTCATTGAGTTTGGTTACGTTCCATATCATGTAGACGGTTCCATTATGTCCATTCCATACGTAAAATTGCTCATATTTCATGTAGGAACCTAATTCAAGCCAGGACGGTCTACCTGTTTCTTGAAGCAATGTAAAAAAAAGGATACCAAGGGGTAAGGATACGCAGATAACTAATGGCACAGCAATCAGTAAGACTTTCTTTGGACGTCTCCTAATTGATTCTTGAAAGATATCGGCCATTGGAACTCCCCCCTCTTGGTAATCGGGAATTCAACCTTTAATATTTATGCGATTTTTCGGACTCAATTTGATTTAGTTTAGATAAAACGATGTAATACTCCTCTAGCTGTAAAGCTTTGGAACACATGTTCTAACAAGAAATCCAATTATTGAATCACCAACAAAACAAGGCCTACAAAGCTTTTTTAGTGTTAATTCTTTAGTTAGTTGATGGGAGAGCTGGGAGTTTGAGTACACGTGAAAGAAGAACTAGGGATGCCCTTGGTGCCGTGATGATACTCCTGCTATTGGCAGTTGCCGGAATTATCGCGGTGGGAAATATATATGGGGGGGTTTTGGTGGTCCCCCTCACATTTCTCGTAGTCTTTGTCCTTATAGGTGTGGCAACATGGGGTATATATAAGTCCTCATCAAGACTGGCGGAAGTAGATGAACCTATTGATGACCCTACCACTGGTCCAGCCTATTATGAGGAAACAACACCCAAAGATGTTGAATCAAAAACACCTGCATTTTCCTGTCCTGATTGCGGTTACGAGAACCCGATGGATGCTGATTTTTGTATAGGATGCGGTCGAGACCTGGATGTAACTGATGAGGTAGCTAGATATTGAGATTCGATTGTCTCTTTTCATTCATCATCACTCCAGTGGTATAAGCTCCATTTAAGTCATCCTCTCCACCACCTCTGGCAGCCCTTCTCCTTCAATTCTAATTCTTCAAAGTAAGCAGTAATGAATATTTCCAAAAAACCGGAACATTCTAAACTATTTTTCCATTCTTCTTTACGGGGTTTTGCAGGGACCCAATATTATAAAGACTTGATTGAAATAGTTCCGCTTCTTTTAGACTAAAGATTGACTGTTTTCCCATAGGTTTTCAAAAAAGCATTTATCTGTCTTCATTCATCTCTCTTCATGCAATAAACGGACTGGGGAGTTTATGTTGTTAAAAAGCGCACATTTTCTTTTGACTTATGTTTGTAATCTGGAATGTGACCATTGTTTTGTATATAGTGGCCCGAATGTGGAGGGAACCTTTACTCTGAAGCAGATCAGGAATGTTCTCGATGAGCTTGCCAAGATTGGAACAGTGAAATCGGTGTATTTTGAGGGTGGCGAACCATTTCTTTTCTATCCTCTGATGTGTGAAGGAATCAGAATTGCCAAGGATTTTGGGTTTAAGACCGGAGTAGTAACCAATGCTTACTGGGCAATCTCCGAGGAGGACGCTGAGCTTTGGCTAGAACCACTCCACAAACTGGAAGTTGCCGATATCAGTATCAGCGATGATCTATTTCATTATGAAAATGAAGAAATGAATCCAGCCAAACTAGCTTTGACTGCAGGAAAGAGATTAGGAATGCCCGCTAGCGTAATCAGAATTGATAAACCCACGGTTGAGAGCATAGACAAGGAACAGCCTAAAGGAAAACCAGTTATTGGAGGCAGCGTCATGTTTCGAGGAAGGGCCGTTGAGAAGCTCATCGAAGGACTTCCCAAAAGACCGGGGAAGGAATTCACAGAATGTCCCTACGAGGATCTAGAAAATCCGGAAAGAATACATCTTGATCCATTTGGTGAAGTCCATATATGTCAAGGATTAGGAATGGGCAACATGTGGAAAACCCCTCTCTCAAAAATCATTGAAACTTATGATGCAAGTTCTCACCCAATTTGCGGACCCTTGGTTAAGGGGGGACCTGCTCTTTTGGCTGAAGAATACAATGTTGAGCATGACAATAAATATGTTGATGCTTGCCACTTCTGTTATCTTATTCGGTTGGCGTTATTAACTTCGTTTCCACAATACCTTGCGCCACGACAAGTTTATGGGCAGGATTAGTGACGAAAATCGCAGTACTGTTGAAAATGCTCCCTTTTCTCTTCGCAGCCCTTATTATATCTTGCATGATATCCTTTCCGGTCTTTTTCCTTGTCGTATAGATAGGGTAATAGACTGGACGTTTTGAACCAACAGGAATGCCTATATGTTACAGTTTTAGTTTTCAACACCTTGCGGGAACATATGCTCTAACAAGAAATCCAATTATCAAAACACCGGCAAAAACTTTAATATTCAATTAGAGATCAACACTCAGCAAAGGAATGGAGGGGGCAATAGTAACGAATTGGGAAGAAGCAATCCTGCTGTTCCAAAATTATCTAGCTGCTGTTTTACAGGATACCAAGATGACTGCTCGTGAGAAAATCGAATCCAGGGTGAAAGGCATAAGATACTTGCTTAGACAGATGCCCGACCTTGCCAGTAAAGATATCGAAGAGATTACGAATCAGGTTTGGACGGATTGCTTGAGAACATTCAAGAAGAGTGACAAAGGCAATAAGAGAACATGGGCGGACCTGAAAAGCTGGCAAAAATACAAAGACCTAAGAGCTTGCCTTGTTCATGCAAGACACGACTACACATGTCACTACTGCAAAGAACGATACTCTGATACAGGTAAGCCCTTAACGGTTGACCACCATATTCGCTGCAGCAAAGGGTATGATGAGGGCTTGGACAATCTATTCTGTTGTTGCAGACCGTGTAATACGATCAAGCATACTAAATCCAAACAGTTTCTCCTAGATTGGTTAAAGCGCAGAGGTACACGCTAATATCCGGAAAGATCAAGTGAAATCTCACGATACAATGATACTCAGAAATCATGAGTAGCGAGCGACCCATAGCCTTGTCATCATCCAATTGTCAAAACACCAGCAAAACAAAACTCTGAGAAAGAAACAAGTCCACAAAATTAAAGAGCTATGCGTTTTCTTTATAATACATCAGGAAGAAATTACGGATGGGTGGGGGAAATTTCACGGTTGAAATCAAGTGCTACTGATATCCAGCCACATGAGAGGACAGCTGAGGTTGTGATCGAGCTTATTGGTGTGTCAAAAGCATACAAGGATGTTCTAGCTCTGAACAATGTCTCATTCACCATCAATAAAGGGGACATCTTCGGATATATCGGGCCAAATGGAGCTGGGAAAACTACCACGATCAAGATTCTCGTTGGTCTAATTTCGGATTTCCAAGGCCACGTTACCATTCAAGGCCAATCCATTCGGGATGAGCCCAGTCACACCAACCTCAGTCTAGGTTATTTACCCCAATTTGTAGGTTTTCAAGAATGGCGAACGGTAAATCATGCTCTCGCAACCTTTGGCCTTCTCTCTGGTGTGAGGGGAGACTATTTAGAGGCCCGCATCCAAGAAATTCTATCTCTTCTGAATTTGAGTGATGTAAGGCACAGGAAAATCGCCCATCTTTCCGGAGGTATGCAACAAAAACTTGCTTTGGCACAGGCCCTTCTTCACGAACCACAAGTCTTGGTGCTAGATGAGCCAATAAAAGGATTGGACCCTGCCAGTCGCCATCAAATAAAGCAAACCATCAAATCTCTAGCCAAGAGTGGTACAACCGTCCTCTTCTCATCCCATATTCTTAGTGATGTTCAAGATATCGCTACCAAAATTGGGATTCTCAACAGAGGGGAGATCGTGAAACTCGGGACGCCTGAGGAATTGCAGGATGATTTTAGAGTGGGGGACGATATCGAGATTGTCCTTGCACCGAAATCTCCCCTTTGTGAGGGTTTGACACAGCTTTCTGGAGTGGAATCTGTGGAAGTTGTAGCAAGCAACCGCCAACTTGTGCACCTGGAATCTAATGCCGATGTTGATAAGGTCATGGAAGCGATTCTTAGAACGATTCTCACCCAGAATGTCAAAGTACTTAAAATTCAGCTCCTACAGCCGAGCTTAGAAGAGGTTTATCTTCAATTGGTCGGAGATGATACGATATGAGCTTTGGCTTACTGTACATGGATGAAATGAAGGGGTTTTACAAATCCAACGTTATGATTGTTCTCTGGGTCGGCTTGCCCCTGATCTCGATATTATTCCACTTACTACAACCCGATATGGTAGGATACTCATTTGCAATGCTCGCATCTCTCGTGATCTCTAGCGTCGGCGGAAGCCTTGCATCAGTAATGTTAAGCACAAGCATAATCAGTGAGAAAAATCAACATGTGTATGAATTATTCCTTATTCGCCCTATAAAGCGGCGTAGCCTTCTCCTCGCAAAATTCCTAGCAGTCTACACATGTTTGCTCATTGCTTCTGCCATTTCGATTCTTGCAGGGATTATGATTGATATTGCCCTAAGAAATATGTTCCCTACTTCCATTCTCGAGTCAATTTCCACGAGTATTGCTGCAATGGCAATCTCTTGTTCATTCGGTCTCCTGATTGGAGCGACAGTGTCATCGGTCGCTGTAGGTGCAATTCTATCGATTTTTGTTGCAAATCAATTGACAACAGTCTCAATATTGCCTGCCATCTTTACGAATCTACTCAATCCTCTCGTCTTTACCACAATTTTGGGATCATCCCTCACCATCGCTTTACTCACTACAGCAATCGTTATCTTTAACCGGAAGCAATTCTAGGACAATCTGGAGCCTTCCACATCAGAGCATATGTTCAAACAAGAAATCCAATTATTAAAACACCAGCAAAACAAGACCTGCAAAGTTTTTTAGTGTTGATTCTATAGTTAGTTGATGGGGGCAGAGGGAGTTTGCCATTTTTGCATAAATAGCTGGGCTTAAACGTATACCTATAAACTATTTTTTCTGACCAGTTTGGCGCTTATACAAGGAAAAAGTTCAATATAGTATGCACGATCAATACTATGTATACCCCACTTACGAGACCCACGTGGAGCGCCCTATTAAAATGAGGGGGAAAAAGTTTTCCGCTTTTCAATTTAATGGGACGATATCTATACAAATACCCCGTAAGAACAAGGAAAGTTACGATAATATAGAGCGCTAATCCAGCACCTAGATCGGGATAAAATTGTAGTGGACGGCTAAGTTGACCTGCAAAATGGATAGACACGAGTAAAAAAGAAGTGGTAAAACCAAATATATGGATGTTTAGCAGAGTTTTACGTCGATTGGGAAAACGACGTTTCAAAAAATAATATAGCGGCGCGAAAATTAGGATAAAAAAAGCTCCTATTATTCCCATCCAATGAGAAAAGCGCAACGGACCGAGGAAAAATCCCGTCTCTATCAAATCAAGGAAAATTGATATCGCGATGATATAGATAGTGACAATATAAATTGTTTCGATTAAAAAAGACTTATTCCTAAGTAGGCTTTGTTTTTCTTCATTTTTTGGAGATTGAACCATAGAAATACATATTCAAGAGGTAATTTTTAAGTTTTCCTCCAATCCGGTAAGGGTTATTCCTCTTCCTTTGTCATACTTAAATTGTTGTTCTTAGAGTCAATTCTGCCTTAGAAGGTCATGATTTTCCGGGGAAATACCATAATAACAACAAAATACCAGCAAAACAAGATTTCCTAGGTATTAGATTTTTTGCCGATTTCTGCTTGCATCCCTAGTAAGGAATATCACGAAAACAACAACTTTTAAATGCAAAAAAGGAACTCAGCGAGAGGGATAAATTATCATGACCGAAAGGAAGCTTCTTCTCACATCAGCAGGCATCACAAATGAACGCATCCGAGAAGCGCTTGTGGACCTGCTGGGCAAGCCAATCGGCCAATCCACGGCTCTATTTGTCCCCACAGCAATCTATGCATATCCCACTGGAAGCAATTATGCTTGGACATCATTACAGAGCCTTGGCAATCTAGGGTGGAAAGAACTCGGAATCCTAGAGTTAACTGCCCTACCGAGCGTGAAAAGAGAAGTTTGGCTACCGGAAGTTGAAGAGGCAGATGCTATAATTGTCGGAGGAGGAAATGCTTTTTATCTCAGTTTCTGGATGCAAGAATCGGGTCTTTTTAATGTTCTATCTGAGTTACTTGAGACAGGAAAAACGTATGTAGGTATCAGCGCCGGGAGTATGATCCTGACGCACAGCTTGAACTTTGATCGCAAACGTTTTGAAAAGACAGGAATCTACTATGACGATGAATATGAAGAGGAAGCACCAATCAATGCGGGCAGCGATAAGACCATGCATCTTGTTGGTTTCGTAATTCGTCCGCATCTTAATCTAAGCATGGCTCCCAAAGTAACGCTTGAAAATATCGAAAAATGGGCTGCAAAAATCGATGTCCCCTTATATGCAATTGATGATCAAACAGCTTTGAAAGTTATCGATGGAAAAGTTGAAGTTATAACTGAAGGCAATTGGAAGTTGTTTGAATAGAGCTCTTAAGATTAGTTTTCATCCAATTTTCAAAACACCAGCAAAACAAGACCTGCAAACTTTTTTTAATGTTAATTCTGTAGTTAGTTAATGGGAGAGGGAGAATTTGAGTGAATGGTATAGAAGAACTGCCAGCATTGTTGGTGCTGTGGTGACGCTCCTGGCCTTGGCAATTTTCGTATTTAGGGCATTGTTCTACCCATGGGGGAACCCTTTCTTCACACTTATCCCCGCATTCGTTTTTATCTCTGCCCTTTTGGGCTTGCTAATCTTTACCCACAGGTCTCCATCAAGGGAAGCAGCGGTAGCTGAACTTGTGGCTGATTCTACCACCGGCCCCATCTATTATGAGGAAACAAAACCCGAAGATGTTGAATCAGAAACACCTATGTTTTTGTGTCCTGATTGCGGTCACGAGAACCCAGGGGATGCTGATTTTTGCATAGGATGTGGTTGCGATCTGGATGTAACCGATGAGGTAGCTCGATATTGAGATTTGGTCGCCTCTTCATCGAAGTCCTGAAAGCGTCTGTTAATGAAAACGAGCTCTAAGATTAGTGGACAATAGGAATATTAAAACATCGGCAAAACAAGATTTTGTGACCATCAAAATGAAATTAAAAATATAAAACTCCTAGATTTCTCACTAATCCCCACAGAAATTGCCAAGTTCTCTAAGTCTGTTTTCTAGCTGTGCATGCATTTCTGGTTCCTCATCTTTCGTAAACACTTTGAGGGCTTCCTCGTAGGCTATCCGTGATCTCTCACAATTCTCAGACTTTCCCTCCGCCTCAGCAAGAGTTCTGTATACTTTTCCGAGATTGTATTGAACATCAGCGTACGGAATTGGGTATTCTTCAAGGGTATAGAGCTCCAGGGCCTTCGCGCAATTGTTTATTGCCTTCCTGCAATTCTCCTTCTTATCTTCTGCCTCAGCTAAAGTGCCATACGCAATCCCAAGATAAAGATGGGTGTTTGCGCCACGGATTCCTCTTACTTCAGGACTTGTGGTTCTGAGAACATTCTCAAGGATTTCTATTGCCTTCCTGCAATTCCTCACACTATCTTCCACCCCAGCAAGCATTGCATACGCATATGCGATCAGATTTTGACTAAAAACGTAATGATAGGGCGAGTGTTCAAGAGTAAACATCTTCGAACCCCTATTAGCAGCCTTGATTGCTCTCCTAAGGTTCTCAGGTCCGTCTTCCACATCAGCAAGTATTATATACGCTTTTGCGAGAAACTGATGGATAGCAGCATGATCTTCTGGGAAAGTTTCAGAAGTCAAAATCCTAAGAGACCTCTTGTGATATCTTATTGCCTTCCTGCAATTCTCCTTCTTATCTTCTGCTTGAGCAAGTACGTTGTATGCGCGTCCGAGTTGACGTAGAGTGCTCCCATATAGCGCTGGCAAGCTTTCAAAAGTCCAGATCTTGTTGACTTCTTCCAAGACTTTTATTGCCTTCTTACAGTTCTTGGCTCTGTTTTCTACTTTTCCGAGTTGAAAAGATGAAGATCCTAGCAGGCGTAGGGCCGATCCATAAGTTATCGGGAACTTTTCAAGAGTTTTGACTTTGAGACATTCATTAGCGATTTCTATCGCCTTCTTTGCGTTCTTAACCCAATCTTTTAGCCTGCAAAACTGATAGTACGCATATCCGAGCTTGTGAAGAGTGGCAGCATATTCTATCGGAAACCTGTCAAGAGTTCTGATTCTAAGAGCTTCCTCAAGGGCTTCTATTCCTTTCCTGCAATTCTCCTCCTTGTCTTCAAACCAGGCGAGCTCTGCATATGCATTTCCGAGATTGCTAAGAGTTTCAGCATAATTGATTGGGTAATTTTCAAATGTAAATACCTTTAGAGCTTCCTCGTAGGCTTCTATTGCCTTCTTACTGTTCTCCTTTACAAATTGGAATATTGCAAGCTGTGAATGAATATCTCCAATCTTCTTTTGTGTATCGGCGAACAAAACTGGGTCATACTTAATTGAGACCGATTTCAACATCTCTCTATAGATTTTGATGGCTGAGCTAAAATAATTGGGCATCTTTGCCAGATCGGTTACTTCGACAGCTTTAGACACATATGTTTCAGCAACAATGTCCTTGACATCGCTTGTCGTAGTGCCGTCCATCTCCTCGATAAAGAGCCTTTTGGCTCTTTCTTTATCTAATATACCTAGCTGTGAGGCAACTTCAAGTGTTCTGAAGGCTCTATCTAGGACATTATGAACCTTCCTGCGGGCTACATAAATTGTGTTTTCTGCAATGCCCAATTTTTTGCTGATATCTTTTACAGTCAAATCTTTGTTCATAAGTAGTTGATAAATTGTTAACTGCCTTTTGGTAATATAAGAATCTTTTATGAACTTGTCCGGTTCAGCCATTCCATATCCCCCCTCTTCGAGAAATGTCTTACCTGGCTACCCTTGTGGGTATATCTCGTTTCCCCTTATTAATCGCTTTTCAGATTTTTATAATTAATTGATTCAAATCAATCAAATCAATCATTTGGTTAGCCAATTATTTGTTATATTAGGAAAATGCATAAATATATAATCATAACTATATATCTTCATAGAATTGATGTGGGGGAGGGAAGAACATTTGATGTCTTTTTTCGGACGCACTTGTTTGCCCTATGAAAGCCATCACTTCTATGCGGAGCGCCGAGGAGGGGCGCAATGAGAGAAATACCCAAACCGTCAAAGGATGGGAGAGGGGGCTGGAAGGAGGTGAGACAAGAGATGAAAAGGAAAATGCTGCTTATACCACTTGCACTAATAGCAATGTCGCTTATTGTGCCTGTGAGGGCAGGACCCGCTTGGTTCGTCAATGTACAGGCTGAAATAACAGAGTTCAAATTCGTTGGAATTGTTCCGGAGGGCATTCGATTTGATGTCCCATTTGTAGGAGTTGCCGGCGGACCTTACGTAAAAGGAACTGTGACGGGAGTAGACCATCTCCTAATAGACTGGGATGGAATTCCTAATCTCAATGTATATTATACGATTACAGACAAGGAAGGCGATAAACTCTCAATCCATGTGACAGGAAAAGCTATTGCCAAGAATCCGGGGCAGTCAATCTTTGAAGAGACAACGGTTACAATTATCAGCGAGCCTGGTTATCCTACTACTGGCAAGTATTCAGGTTGGGTTGGTAAAGAGGTCAGAGGTGAGGGTTTTCTCACGGATCTGTCTATGGATCCACCTGGTGGGTACATACACATCAAGCTCTACTGGGACTAAACGAACAAACTGATCGAAAAGTAACAACGGTAGAAACTTCAAGGGCTAATAAAAAAGTCACTCAGCCCAGAAACAAAACACTACTCTCCTCTTTTTTTAGCTTTTCAGATTAGTTTTTGTCCAGTTTATTGAAACACCAGCAAAACAAGATTTCAGCATATCATAGATTCTACCCTAGTCCAGCCTAGCTACTAGAGCCTCCCTTTGCCCCATTGATTTCTCTTTTCAATGTTTCAAAGAATTGCTTCATGTATTCCAATCTTTGTTTAGCGATTTCCTTTGCTTTTTGAGTATATAGCACGTTGGGAATATGTTTGAATTTCGTTTCAAATTCAAGGTTTGGAGCATGTTTTGATAGATCTTTGATTCTCCCACTAGGTTTTCCACCAACAAGATTCTCTTCAATGTATTGATCCACTGGCATGTCCGAGTAAATTTTCTCACCGACCTCCCCTGCTATTATGAAAGATCTAGCCACTCCGATAGCACCGAGAACATCTAGTTTATCGGCATCGAACAATATTCTTGCTTCTTTTGTTTCCGGCTTATTTTCACCCCTAAATCTATGAGTAGCAATGCAATGCTTGACATGTTCTATTTTTTCTTCTCGGTATCCTAGTTCCTTGAGGATTTTCTCACTCATTTCAGCACCGAGAGCTGCATGATCAACATCTCGGCCTTCTTTAATCCGCGCAATATCGTGAAGTAAAGCTGCTGTTTTTAAAACATCCAAGTCAATGTTGGATTCTTTTTTTGCTAAATGTAAGCACAAATTGTAGACTCTCATAACATGATTTATATCATGAGCGGGACTAGCTTCTTTTAGTTCTTTTTCAACGATCTTTTTCAGTTTTAGGTATTTTTCTTCCATGGATATCCGATTCTAAGCGAGGAATTATAAGCTTATTCCAAAAGGATCTTAGATTAGAACATATTTTCTAAGAGAAATCCAATTATTAAAGCACCAGCAAAACAAGGTTCAATCTTGTCTCTGGCTGCAACCAGCTACTTGGGACGCCTTTTGGTCTCCTTTGTGAAATCTTAAATAGATCGGATTTCAATGTGTCATGAGATTGAGACAACATCATCTGAGAAACACATCAAGAGTTGAGAAATATGGTATTTAAGGCGGCTTTCATCGCGCATACCCCAGATGCCGATCCTGAGAAGCATAAGTGGGAGATTGGAACATCCAAGTACAGGCTCTTCATAAGATTTGTAAAAAGCCAGACAGAAGCCATTAAGGCATCAAAAGATCTTTTGAAAGAGGAAGGCATACATTCCATCATTCTTTGCCCTGGATTCACCCATAAAGATGTTGCAGAGATATCGGAAGCGGTAGGAGAGAACGTTGCTGTTTGTGTTTCTAGGGGGGATGGACCGGGCAGCAGAATCTCAATGGCTATATTGAAAAAGGAAGGTTGGTTCTAAGAGGCGGTAGAATCCCCCATTTAAGCCTAGCACACAATTCTCTCGAGACTCTGTTGGAACATACGTTCTAAGAGAAATCTAATCATCAAAACACCAGCAAAACATAACCTCGCCTAACCATAGGCACTGCCTAGGTATCGGCCGCATTTTGCGCAGAACTGCGCATCTCCTGGGTTTGCATGACCACAGTAAAAACATAATACATCATGACCCAGTCCGTGCAAAAGGAAACCATAGAAAAGCCAGAAAGGAAATTGGAAGTCTCAATTAGAACATATGCCAAAAGAGGAATCCAACTATTAAAACAGCGCAAAACAGAAATCGATAGAGTACATATCCTCGGTTAAAGAATACATGATCCGAGCAAACCATCAATGGGGGGGAACATACGATCTTTGAAGAGAACACAATAACAAATGAACCGAAGGCATTGGAGTTCATTAACAAATATGGGTTCGTTACGCTATTCCCCTTGAAAGGAATGCAATTCCCCAATCTATATCAGGCAATTCGGGGAAGCCGTGAAGAGAAACTTGATAAATCTTGGGCTTGGGGAGACGATATGGCCCTCAACAAGCAAATTCATTATGGAAAGCTAATTCGCAGGCAAGTTACTCTTGTCTCAATTGAAATGTTTCCCTATTTCTTGAAACTTGGTCAAGAACGTCAATTAGGCAAGACCGCCGAAAGAATCTTGAAGTATCTGAGGGACAGTGGTAAGACCTCCACTACGGACCTAAGGAAAGAACTAGGTTTCCAGGAGAAGGAACAAAGGCGGGAATTCCTTCGAGCTATTGACGAGTTGCAGATAGCCTTTGCTATTGCTATTGTTAAAAGGGAGAAGGCACCCCGATACACTTATACCTACGACCTAATGGAACGGTGGATGCCCAAATCCATCTTTGAGAAAGCCAAAGTGATCACCACAGAAGATGCGCGAGAGAAGATTATTTCCAAAATGCTGGAAAATGCCGTGATCACTAAACCTCAGCAGTCTGGGAGATTTATCAGATTTTGACGCCAATAAACCATGTATTTTATTTCGTCTCTAAATCGTTTTTCTGGAAGTCTCCTTCCAGTTATTGAGACGCCAGCAAAACAAGACTTGAAAAGTCTTTTTAGTGTTAATTCTGTAGTTAGTTGATGAGAGAGGGGGAGTTTGGATACACGTGAAAGAAAAATTACCGGCGTCATTACTGCTGTGATGATATTCCTAATATTGGCATGGATTTGGCCATCGTTACAAATATCCGGAGGGATTCCCTACACGGGTATCTTCTTGTTCATGCTCTTTATCCTTGTGGGCTTGTCAATCTTTGGTAAGCATATGTCTTCGTCAAGAGAAGCAGAAGAAGCTGAACCTATGACTGATCCTACTGCCAGCCCAGTCTATTATGATTATGAGGAATCACCATCCGAAGTATTTGAATCAAAAACGCCTGTGTTCTCATGTCCTGATTGCGGTCATGAAAACCCGGGGGATGCTGACTTCTGTATAAGATGCGGTCGAGATTTAGACATCACAGATGATGTAGCTCGATATTGAGAATTGATTGTTTCTCTTCATCCAAGATACATCCAAGATACTTGTTCGTGCTCGTGCTAGTCAGATTAATTAAATATTCATATTCCGTAATATCTACCAACATATTAGGAGAGAGCTCATGAACCTTATTAAAAAGATTGGCGCATTTCAGGTTGGTTGGAGATGAACGGTTCAAAAATATTAGTTTCCTTCGATTTACCCGGCGTATACATGAGACGAATTGCTGATGTTTCAACTAATATTAAGGTGCAAAAAGGTCAAGATGAAAAGGAACTGGTAGAGTTAATCGAAGACGCGGATATCCTACTTGCAGGAACTTTTTCACGTGAGATGTTTTTGGCAGCAAAGAAGCTAAAATGGATTCAGGCTTTGGGTGCCGGGGTCGAAAGATTTCTTCTTCCAGAGATTGTAAAAAGCAGTATCATCATTACAAGCGCTAGTGGCATTCACCCTATACCTGTTTCAGAACATGCCCTCGGAATGATTTTTTGCTTCTGCCGAAAACTGCATACGTTCATTAGAAACCAGATGGAAGGAAAATGGCAGAGGAAGAGTTTTATTTCTTCAATTCGCGAAGGAGAAGGGGTCGAAGAATTACACGGAAAGACTATGGGGATTGTGGGTCTTGGTATGATAGGGATAGAAATAGCAAAAAAAGCCAAAGCCCTCGGAATGAAGGTTGTGGCAACAAAAAGAAATCCGCTCGCTCAGAAAGGTCACATTCAGACTATTCCTCTCAAAAATCTGAGAAATCTACTGGCTGAATCAGACTTTGTTGTCCTCTCGGTCCCCCTGACCAAAGAGACCAAAGGGATGATTGGTGAAGCGCAGCTTAGAAGCATGAGGAAAACAAGCTACCTTATTAACATCAGCAGAGGAAAAGTTGTCCAGGAAGACAAGTTAATTCAAGCATTAAAAGAGGGATGGATCGCAGGAGCAGGTCTAGATGTCTTTGAAACGGAACCTCTACCTGCAAGTTCTGAGCTTTGGAAAATGAAAAACGTTATAATTACTCCCCACTTAGCTGGAGCCACCCCTCTCTATCTTGAACGATTAACAGACATATTCTGCGAAAACCTTGGACGCTTTCTAAAGAAAGAACCACTAATCAATGTTGTGGACAAAAACATTGGATACTAGTTAACAGAAAGAAGTCCTCGGCTAAAATAATTAGTTGTGGTCCCGACCAGAAAGGAAACCTCTTAATTCTATTATGTGGACAGGAAATACATGGTGGTAATCTAGATGGATTGGGAGAAAGCTCTGAGTCGATATGGTTTACTCATTGAGGAAAAGATCGGGGAATACTTCTCTGAGGTTTTAGATAGAGCAAGTACCTATCATCCTTTTATCAAACATGTCTATGGCACCCTAAAGGAGTTTGTGCTTAGAAAAGGTAAGAGACTTGCTTCTTACAGTACGCTTCTAACATATAGTGGTTATACAGACACCTTCGATGATCGTATTCTAACGGTTTGTGTGGGAATAGAGCTCTATCGTCACTGCATTCTACTTCACGATGATCTCATCGATAGAGATGATTTTAGGAGAGGGAAAACAACTGTTCATAAAATGTTTTCTGAGAAACGAGATGAACGATTCGGTGAAGGAATAGCCGTTTTTCTTGGTGACATTCTATACGCATTGGCCATTGAGGTGCTAATGAGCTCCGGGTTTGAAGAGGATAAACTTGCCGAAGTTTTGCGCACCTTCTCTGAGGGCTATCGCGAAGTTAATGAAAGTCAGATCTTAGATTTGCTCTTTGAAGATAAAGATGTAGAGGCAGATGAATGGTATGTTATGGCCTCCAAGAGAGCTGCGTCTCTGTTTAAAGTTACAATGCTTGTAGGTGCAATTCTGGGCGGTGCCACCGAAAGAGATTTGAGACTCTTAGAAGAAGCTGCTACGAATATTGGATACGCATTTGATATTCAGGATGATATAATTGACACATATGCGTCTGAGTATCAGTACGGTAGGTCGCCGTGCAGCGATTTGGTGCTAGGTAAAAAACCTTTGCACATCGTATACGCTTTGGGTTCTAAGAATCGAAAAGAATCTGAAACTCTAAGCATGCTCCTGGGCAAGAAGCCCAGTATGGAAGAGATAGAACTGGCAAGGTTGATAATCAAAGACAGTGGAGGGCTAAATGCGTCCAAAGAGAGGTCAAAGATACATGCTGAAAAAGCAAAGACGCTTATCGTTGACACGAGTTTGAATGAAGAATCGAAGGAATTCTTCATTTCCTTCATCAACTATATAGAAGAAAGTCTAGAATGGTACAAATAGTGGAAGAACAAACAAGAATCCAAGATAGAACATATGTTCTAACAAGAAATCCAATTATCAATCTACCAACAACGAGACCTGAAAAACTATTTTAGTGTTGATTCTGTAGTTAGTTGATGGGAGGACGGGGAGTCTGAGCTCACGTGATATAAAAACTAGCGAAATCAGTGGTGCTGTGATAATTTTCCTGCTATTGGCACTTTTGCCACTTTGGTGGATTTGGAAATTCTACGGGGAGATTTTCCTAATGATCTCTGTATCCTTCGTACTCTTCGTCTCGGTAAGCTTGATAGTCTTTGGTGCCCACAAGTATTTATTAAGACAAGCAGAAGCAGCCGAACCTGTGGTTGATGAAATCGAGGAGTTCATTGATATTGACCAAATGCCGGTGTTAAAAGCTGAAGATGTTGAATCAAAAACACCTGTGTTATCATGTCCTGATTGTGGTCATAAGAACCCTAAGGATGCTGATTTTTGCATAAGAT
>JBHLKK010000034.1:0-15760 GCA_048886745.1 Candidatus Hodarchaeota archaeon
TAATGCCTCTTGTTACGGTTTCAGCTTCTTCGCCCAGTGTTCCGTATAAACAATTCCCCTGAGCATCAAACAAGCCTATTCGAACATGGGCAAGGGTTACCAATCCTTCCTTCATCCTTGCTATCAGGTCTTCTATCTGATCAGACATCTCGGTTCATCTCTTCACGTATTATTCTGGTATTACTAATATTAGATTCGCTTTATCAGTTATAAGAGTTCTCATGATTATTTCACTTCAAAACAATATTAACTCACACCTAGGTAATTGTTATAAGCATTCAGAGAAATAGCTGCATAGACAAAACTGCTTTGATGTGGTACCAAATATGGAAGTAGTTAGGGATTTGCATTTTGTTTCTGGTGTTCTGTCCGATTCCAACGTATATGTTTTAGGAAAAGATGAAATAACATTAATTGATGTAGGAACCGGAGACAACCTAAATCGTCTATTTAAGGTGATTGATTCGTGTAATCTGGATTCAAAAGACATCAAACAAGTAATAGTTACGCACGCCCACATTGACCACATAGGTGGATTGTCAATGATCTCTGAACTACTCAATCCGAGAATCTGTGCACCAAGCGAGGAAACACCCTATATTGAGAAGGGGGATGATTACATGATTCTGGCCTGGATGTTTAACTCTAAATTTGAACCAGTTAGAGTTGACACCAAACTAAACGAAGGCGACAGAATTCATGCGGAAGAATTCTCCCTGAGAGTTTTACACACACCAGGGCACACAAAGGGTAGTATATGCTTATACGATGAAGAAAGAAAGATACTGTTTTCTGGAGATACTGTATTCAGCGGTGGAGGATTCGGTAGGGTAGATTTACCAACCGGAAATGCTGAAGACCTTAGAAAATCGCTATTAGAATTATCAAAACTTGAGGTCGAGTATCTACTCCCCGGACACATGAGCATTGTCACAAAGGGGGTCCACGAAAGCATCAAGCGGTCATATATGAACATCGAATTTCTCTTATGACTCATTTCTCCTCATTCGGACAAGTCTATTGGTTAAATCTTCTAGTCTTTCCCGATATTTCTGTTTGAGTGATTCATAAGTATCGGGAGAGATTTTTCCTTCTGCCGATTGTTTATCAAGACCCTCAAGCAACGATAAAACAGCATCCTTTTCGGATTCTACTTCTGAAATGCTTTTAGTTCTCCATGAAGTCCCTTCTTCAGGAGGAAGACTTCCTTTATTATTAGGAACTTGAGACGGATCCTGAACCGCAGAGGAGGTCGTCAAGTTTCTGTTGATTTGATCCTTTCCAGCCGGCAATTCTAGAATCATAGAGTTTGCCAGATTCGTCTCAGAATTATCAAATAGATTGATTGCTGTGGCATCTTCTTCCTCACCTTTTGTAAAGGCAGATTGAGCCACAACTATTATGAAAGGAATCAGGATCACTGCCAATACCCACAGGTTTTCAGCTATATAAAGAGGTGTTGGCAATAAACGTATGAAGTATAGAACCAGAGAAATTATCAAGAAAGCCAACCATACCACGACTACTACTCGAGCTATGGCTTTTCTATTGGACATAAATAATAATTATGCTAATCCATATAATAAGATTTAATGAATCATCGTGGTATGGCTTATCGAGCCATTACTTCTCGGATTCTGACAGCTTTTTGATTTCAGACTTAATGCTTTTTTGCTCTCCTAGATATTTCTTCCTCAGTTTCTTATAAAGATCTTCTGATATCTCTTTCTGCTCTCGCCTTTCTTCAAGTTCATCCAAAAGCTGCTGGACCGCTTCAAGTTCTCCTTCAAGTTCAGCGATTCTCTCCAGATCCTTAGGTTCTTTATAAACCAGTTCTGCTTCTGAATCCGTATAAGTTTCGATAGTGGGCGTAATCTTGCTTGTCAAAGAAGGCATAGTAGGGGTTTTGGATTCCTCTGCCAATCTTCCCAGTTGAACTATTTCCTTTTCAAGCCTTTCAAGCCTCTGTGCCAGGTCTTGTAGTACTGTTTCATCTGATAGGCCTCGAGCTTCTGTGTATGTTGCAGGGGGTTGTGGGCTTATTGGTCTTTGCTCAATGCCTGGTCTTGCTGGCCCAAGGCTCCCTCTATCAAAGAAATCTTGTTCCTCTCTTTCTTCTCTAACAAAAACATGTATTAGATATGCAATTATCGCGATTATAAACAGGAAGAATATAAAACCCAAAACAAATATGGGAGCCTGCATCATCAATATTGATGTCTCCGTGGATTTGAATTTTATACGGTTTTTCAACTGCTACTAGTAGCTAATGATTTTCTTCTTATATACTTGTTGTTCTGTGGTAAAAGATTTAAATACAGATCCCTTCAAAAGCCCAACAGTTGAAATCAGATCTGATTGATGGGGAGATTGGACGCTATGATCATGATGGGGGCAATGAGAATGAAACAGGGTCAAAGGTGGATTTATGATGACTAGCAGATTCGAAATTTCAAACAAACATCCAAGAGCGGAATCCTTGAGAATTCGCGAGCTACTTGTTGATTTCTGGGAGAAAGGAATCGTTACGACGACTGGGCTCATAGCCCATGGCAGAGGAGAAGCATTTGACTACTTATTAGGGGAAGAGACCACTCATACTGCAAGGGAGGCAATGAAGGCATCTGCAGCATCGCTTCTGTTAGCCGACTGTCCTGTCTTTTCAGTAAATGGGAATGTGGCAGCTCTTGTTGCCAAAGAGATAGTTGAACTCTCAAGAATCACAGGAGCGAACATAGAAGTCAATCTGTTCCATCGATCGCGAAGAAGGGAAGAGTCTATTAAGAAATTACTTGAGAATGCCGGTGCAAAGGGCGTTTTGGGGGTCGGCCCGGCCGCCTCAAAAAGAATACCTGAAATTGACAGTGAAAGAAGACGGGTAGATCCAGAAGGAATTTATGTTGCTGATGTTGTTCTTGTTCCCTTGGAAGATGGGGACAGAACAGAGGGTCTAGTCAAAATGGGGAAAACCGTAATAGCTATTGATTTGAATCCTCTTTCCAGAACGGCCCAGTTTGCATCGATTACGATTGTAGATAATGTGGTTAGAGTGATGCCGGCTCTGATCAGAAAGGTCAAAGAATTAAAATCAAAGAATAGGGCCGAATTGACAAAGATTGTTACACAATATAGCAACAGGCAAGTATTATCAAGAGTTATAAATCAAATAAATACTAGGCTTAAGAAACTCTCAGAAAAAGGAATTTACCTTGAAATACCGCCGCAAGCGCGGTAGTCATTTTCAGCTTGTCTTGCCATAAGCATCCTGAATGGAGAAGATGAAAATTGAATCTAGATACACTAGGCAGAAAGAAGGGGAAGAGCAAGATCATTATGCTGACCGCATATGACTATCAAATCGCGAAAATACTCGATGAGATAGGAATAGATCTCATTCTTGTTGGAGATAGCCTAAATATGGTGGTTTTGGGAAATAAGGATACAAAGAGTGCGACCATGGAGAGCATGCTTTATCATACAAAGGCAGTGGCGAGGGGAGCAAAAAACACACCGGTTGTTGGTGACATGCCCATTGGGAGTGATAAGACTGTGAAAGATGCCTTAAGGAACGCAAAAAGATTCATAGAATGCGGTGCGAACGGAGTCAAGATCGAGGGTAATAAATCTGATATTGTCAGAGCTTTGATTGATGAAGGAATTCCTGTTATGGGACACGTAGGTCTATTACCTCAGACCGCTGATGCATATAGAGTTAAGGGAAAAACACAAAAGGGAGCTATCAGAATCCATCAAGATGCAAAGGCATTAGACAGTCTGGGTGTCTTTTCCTTGGTGTTAGAGTGCATTCCTAATAAACTGGCAAAAAGAATTACTGAGACCGTAAATACAGTTACAATTGGGATTGGGGCAGGCAAGCACTGTGATGGACAGGTCTTGGTAATCAATGATATGCTTGGTCTTGATCCCGTGTTCAAGCCAAAGTATCTGAAGCGATACGCAGATCTGAATGAAACAATAAAAGAGGCAGTAGGGCGGTTTATCCAGGAAGTTCAAGGAGAAGTCTATCCAGATAAGAAACATACATACCATTAGCCATTTAGGATAGGAGCATATTTATAGGCCTTTGATGTAAACTTGAGAATAATTTTTAAGGACATAAGACGATTATCTTCCGCTAAGGAGAGTGAAAGTGTGGCTATATTAGCATTTGTATTGATTCGGACCAAGACAGGCAGAGAACTCGACATAATGGTAGAACTGGAGCAAATGGAAGAAGTTAGAGAAGCGTATATGATTTATGGCGGATGGGATGTTATTGCGAGAGTTGAAGTCGAGAGTTTGCCTCAACTTGACACGTTGGTAGTAAACATCAGAGCTTCAAGAGATGTCCAACAGACAGCCACACTAATTACGGCATGAACCGATAATCCATTTATTTGATCCACCTCTGTACTTAAGGTTTAATAGCTTCCTAGACTGTATTTTGAGATTGTGGGTGGACAACATGGGTAGAGGTATTGCTTTTGTTCCTAGTCATATTTCTGGATTTTTCGAAGTCTGTGAACGGCTACCAGATGGCAACTTAATAGCAAACCCTCGGAACATTGGATCTCGAGGAGCTGGGCCAAATCTTAGCCTAGGGTGTAAGACATCAGTTTTTGCAGAAAGAGCAGAAGATTCAGAAATAGAAATCCACATTAATGGCGTGAGAGTGGCTGAAGCTGAAACGACCAAGACCGCCATCAGCAGATTTCTTAGATTAACGAATGAGACATACACCATCAGAGTTGATCATGAGTTTAGCATTCCTATTGGATATGGATACGGAGCAAGCGGAGCCGGAGCCCTAGGAGCGATAATTGCTCTGAGTGAAGCAATAGGATACCGGTTGACCGCAAACAAAATTGGAGAAATTGCACATATCGCCGAGATAGAATGCAAGACTGGCTTAGGAACAGTAGGAACGGAACTGCTAGGGGGATTTACTATATCCACAAAAGAAGGAGCTCCTGGCTTCAATATTATAGATAGAATCATCGTTCCCCCCGATTTAAAGATTATATCTGCGTTTTATGATCCAATCTTGACAAAGACTGTTTTATCTAGTCCCGAAAGGAAAATAGCGATAAACAAGGCAGGAAAATTGGCAATGAGCAAATTGCTGGTGAATCCAACGGTGAAGGAATTCATTCTTATTTCTCGAGTATTTGCAGAAACATGTGGCCTAATGACAGAGAAGGTCAATGAAGCTTTAGTCGAGTTGGACAAGGTCTCCCCATGGGGCGCAAGTATGAATATGATCGGAGAAGCTGTGTTCACGATAGCCAGAGAAAAGCACCTACCCGTCATTAGAGATCAGCTTATATCCTTTAGCAGCGAAAAGAATATTCTTATAGCAGATCTAAACAAAACTGGAGCAAGATTAATCTAAATGGTATATCATCCAATGGTTGGTGATTCTTTGGTCCTAAGATCTTTCAAGGGTATGTTTCCACACATTCATACAACAGCCTATGTTGATAAAACAGCAGTTGTTATTGGGGATGTGAAGGTAGGTGAGTCGAGCAGCGTCTGGCCAAATGCTGTTATACGGGGTGACATAGGGAGCATTGTAGTTGGGAGAGGCTCAAGTATTCAGGATAATGTAAGTATTCATACTGATACGAGATATGGCGTTACAATTGGAGATTATGTTGTGGTTGGGCACAACTGTGTTCTTCACGGGTGCAAGATTGGAGACTATGTCGTCGTTGGAATGGGAGCAATCATTATGAATGGTGTTGAAGTTGGGAATGAATCAGTAATAGGAGCAGGATCTGTTGTGACAGAAGATAGCAAGATTCCCAAAAGGAGTTTGGTTATTGGTATACCTGGAAAAGTGGTTAAAAGCATAGATGATACAACGGTGAATCGTATCAAAAGAGCTTCCGAAATCTATGTTGATCTGGCAAAGCACCATAAAGTTAGTGAGGAGAAAGCTTAACTTCTTCAATCCATGCATTAATCCTATTATTAGATGCAAAAAGTTATATTAGCTCGAATTATTCTATGAGCATTAGGCAATTGTCGAGGGTGCGGAATGTTCGGAGATCACACATCAAAATCGATAATTGGAACAAAGACAAAAGAACTACAGGGGAAAAAGATAGCTCTATGCATTACTGGAAGCGTTGCTGCTATACAATGCTCCATCATTGCGAGAGAGCTTATGAGATGTGGAGCAGAGGTTTTTGGTGTTATGTCATTTAACGCTAGAAAGCTTATTACACCTGAGCTTATTGAGTGGGCTACTGGAAACCCAGTTATCACCGAACTCACAGGCAAGGTGGAGCATGTCACTCTGGCGGGAGATCATCCAGACAGGAGTGATCTAGTACTGGTTGCCCCTGCCACTGCAAATACAATAAGCAAAATAGCTCATGCCGTTGACGATACTCCAGTTACGACGGTTGTTTCCACGGCTATAGGTAGCGGAATTCCAATAGTTGTAGTTCCGGCAATGCACGAGAGTTTATATCATCATCCAACAGTCCGAGACAATATTGAGAGGCTCAAAGAATTGGGAGTAGATTTCATCGGACCAAGATTCGAAGAGGGAAAGGCGAAAATTGCGCACGTTGATGATATCATAGAACGAGTGATTAATCGTTTGACATATGGGAAAGATCTGACTGATCGTCGTGTTTTGATTACTGCCGGAGCTACAAGAGAATACATTGATGGAATCCGTTTTTTGAGCAATCCCAGCTCTGGCAGAATGGGTATTGAACTTGCAAAAATGGCTAAGACCAGAGGAGCAAAAGTTTGTCTGATATACGGTGTTGTTGATGTGGAGCTGCCAAGCGGAATCAAACTTATTCATGTCGAAAACACGAAGGAGATGGTCGATGTTGTGATTTCAGAACTTAAGAATAACAATTATGATATCATGGTTCATCCTGCTGCTGTCTCAGATTATGGACCGGAAAATCGGGCCAGTGGGAAGCTCCCCTCAAATATGAAGGATCTAACGATTAAGCTAAAGCCGCTTCCTAAGATTATCTGTGAAGCCAGGGAGACATCCAAGAGTATGTTTCTTGTTGGATTCAAAGCAGAATATGATGTAACCGAGAATGAATTGATTGAGAATGCATACAGACGTCTACAGGAAACCGGGATGGATCTCGTAGTTGCAAATGATGTAGCCAAAAACAACATCGGTTTTGCCACCGAGACTAATGAAGTCTATGTCATTGACCCTGAGAAGAACGTTACTCATATTCCCCTCTGCCACAAAAAGGAAGTAGCATCAAAAGTATTTGACATAATACTTGCCAAATTAAACGACAGGTGAAGAGTTCATTTATCTATAAGATAATAATCCAGATATCTTCTGTCGCATGAAAAATATGATCAATTCCATCAGTAATTCTTGATCTTTTGAACCTTTGCTTTTGATATGCCTCGGAGTGCATTGCGAATAATAGAGAAGAGAAACACAATTCGGTTCGGTACAGAACTAATTTTAAATCTCATTATGAGTATGATATGTATGAGCGTGAGACTATATAATGAAGCTATATCGTCTGTATATAATTTACCGTGATGGACGAAGTATTGTTCACAAGGAATTCGCAACTTCCTCCTTAGACGAAACAATTACAAGTGGATTTTTGAGCGCGCTGAATGATTTTGCAAAGGAAGCTTTACCTTCTAAGGAACCTCTGAAAGTAATAGAAAAAGGAGATATCAAAGTTATATTCGTGAATAGTCCGTTCATAAGAATGGTGCTCATATGTGAGGCAAAAAAAGACTCCGAGGTCGAGTTTGCTAAAGGTCAAATGGAATACCTGCTCGAAAGAATCCAGAAGAAGTATTCAAAATTCCTGCCGGACTGGGATGGAAATCTCAGAAGCTTTGCTGGATTGAAAAAGCTTGTTGAGAATATGTTCAAAGAATTGGTAAGAGTTGCTGCGTCACCATCTTATGAAGAACTTCTAAAAAGCGTAGGCAAATATTATTATTCGGTAGATGGAACAGGTAGAATCATATACGACGTTTTCTATAGGAATTCGAGAGGATTCACAAGGTTCCTAAACCAAAGAACCATTCCACCAGCAAAAGTTGACAGTCTTATCCAGGTCCTTATAGATAAGAAGATGAAGGGCAAGAGACTAGCAAAACAGTTCGATTTGGATCTTCAGGATACAATCGCATTATTGAGAAATCTAAGGCTTAGAGGAGTTGTCAGTGTCTGGAAATGATGCAGAGATCATAGCGCTAGCCAAAGGACTGAATTCATATATACGACGCCTAGTTACGCAAGTTGCCATAAATGAAGGATTACCAGATATTCTAAAAAAGCCAAAAAGCATCATAGAATTGGCAGATATTCAAGGCTACAGGAACCTCAAACTTCTAAGAGAATTCATTATCTCGCTTGCAAGCATTGGGGTTCTTAGGCAAGTCGGAGACGAGTTTGAGTGGGCTGGCAGTGATATAAGAATTACTCCCGAAGAGAAAGTTGTCGAGCAAAATGGTGGACCATGGCTCCTTCTTCTCCAGCTATATGCCAGAGCTTTTCCTAGAATTCTTAGGGGAAGTCCGCCAAGCCGTACTCAGGATGCTGGAATCTGCGATAGTATTAATGCGACAGAGCTTTATGAGTTCGTCTGGCGCGAAGCAATAAGGCTCAACGAACTGCCGAAAGACTCCGTAGTCCTTGACATAGGATGTAGAACAGGATGGAGCACTATCTATTTGCTGGAAGAACTTGAACCCAAAACACTTGTTGCAATTGATAATTCAGAACGATACATAGATGTGGCGATAGATAATATCTCGGAGTTTAAGCCCGAGCATGAGAATGTGAGTTTTTTGATCCACGATTTCAGGAAGGAGCTTTCCCCGGTGAAGCTGGGTCTGGAGGAAAGTGTCGGAGTTGTATTTGTGTCTTATCTTTTCCACTGGTACGAAAATAGGGATGTTTTAAGAATACTTATCAATCTGAGAAAACTACTGGATAAGGGAGCAGTAGTGGTTTTCCTACAACCCTTGATTGCTTACAAAGATCAACCACGGCATTTTGAGATCTTACTACATTCGGAAAAGGATTATCGAGGCTACCCACAATATTCTGATTTTGCAAGTATGATGGTCTCAGCTGGTTTTAGATTTCCAAAGAGAGAGTATAATTTGTTTCTGTCGACCTATGTATGGGAAGAAGAGGAGGATATTGGAAAGCCTGCATCAGATCCGCCTCGATTTTGTTCCAAATGCGGAAGAGAACTGCCACTTTCTGCCATTTTTTGTGTTGGGTGCGGCACCATCCTGAAATATAGACTTGCATATCCTCTTCTATAAGCGGGTTTTATAACGATTCTTATATCTTCTCGTTTTCTTTCACAGATGATCAAAAGAAAAGCAATTCTTAGACTCATTTCAGGATTGTGCCGGGACATTTGAGACAGAATCTTTTTGTCGGTTCTCTTCCTGCATTTTGCCATAAATAGGTTTTTGAGAGATATTTCGGTCTTCAAAAGGTTTCAGAGATGTAATAAATCTAGAGAGATATAATAGATAATCCTTTGCAATTCTAAAGCTAGTGTCATTCTTATCAAGTAGTGAGAGTTCCACCATTTTGGTCCATTTTCCAATATCTCTGTTGGAAGGGATTCTCAATCCATTCCTTCTAAGCTTATTGACTAACTGAGAGAATGAAAGGATGCCAGGAGATTGTTTGGTCAATTCGAAGTACTTTGCCTGCAGAGCAGAGTAAAGGGCCGATTGAGCCTTTACAAAGAAAGAAGTAAAGGCCCTGCTTTCAAAATCTGACTTGGCTTCCTTTAGGCTCTTTTTGAAATCTCTTAGGTAGTAATTATTCTTTGCAGATGAGGACTTTGGTAAGGTCAAAGGAAACTGCCGGTCTGAATTAGCGTATTCAGTCTTGATCCCACTAATAGTCGACGGATATGATAATTGATGTGGTTCTGTTGGTAGTATGAAGTGATCTTTATGAATTCCTCCAAATCTGATTCCTCCAATGATGATTGAGGCAATGGCTCCTATCAGAATGGCTAGGCTTACTATCAAAAGACTAGACCAATACAGATTCAATGGAATCATATTCGTCTTGAATATGATGTCAAGAGCTATCAATGCCCAGACACAACCCAATATGGTTAAAATCTTCTGTGAGACCGATAAGGGTCTAGTAAGACGATTGATCCTTCCTTTTGGGAGTTGCTCAACAGTCTCTTTTGCTGATTCCGTCTTTGCGTCCAGAAATCCTGTTAATTTCTTCATTGGCACTATATACATTCTGTATCTCCCATGATTTCCAGAAGCTACGAGCCACTCCCTTGAGCAGTTGCCAAGGTCCAGAGAACTAGCGCTTTCATCACCTACAAGTATAATGGGATTTACTTGGAAGGTAACAACATTCTCATCAATTCGATAAACTGTGGTTCTAAGCATCGGCAAACTGATCTTTCTTGTTTCCAATCCAGGAATCAGCCTTTTTAGAGTTTGCAGGGTATGTGAATTACCACTTCCTTCACTCGCTATTATAGCATCAAACTCATTCTTGACTTCATTCATGAAAGTGGCGCAGTGGTGATCCAAAGCATCTGCAACTTGATTCATTGCCAGAACCCTTTGGGAAGGAGTGAGTTTGCTAATAATGAGCAAATCCACAAGAGATGTGTTTTCTTTGGAATGAGTATAATGTTTAGTGGCTATCCAGTGAGCTGCAATTCCTGTGGCATGCGCTACTTTGTAATTCCTACCTTCTAATATTTCGAACAATTGATCTGAGACTTCTTCCATATATGACCACCTAAGTGATGGGTTGGGCTGAGGAAAAATCAATTGGGGATACATAGACCTGGGAGCCTAGAGGACTTCCTCAGCCCTAACCTCTATCTCACCCATTCTCCGAAGAAATGAGCGATCTATTTATAGACTTTTCTTTGATTTTTCAACCAAAGCCATATCTGATTTATTTTTCAAAATTAGCATCATTTTTCCATTATTCTTCGAATTATCCCCAAGATGATACTTTAAAACATAAAATAGTTAATATGGATCCGCTATCTATCTAAGGGAATTCATTCATTCTCAATATATGTCTTTCAAACTGACGTGGCCTTATGTAAGAACTTAAGAAAAACGCGACAATTTGTATCTATATATAGATGGTTGATCAATACTTAATAAATTACCTGTCAATGAGAAGATGAGAATGGTAGGAAGGAGCAAGCCTACACAATCAAGAAAATTGACGGAAAAAGATATTTTGATAGCAACGTTGCTCAAGAAGAATCCGCAGGCGAGTATAAGAAAGCTATCTAGTCTATCCAAATTCAGTAAAGATACGATTTTTAGAAGCATCAATAAGATGAATTTGACTATGGATATGAAAAGAAAGGCATTGATAAACTATCCTGCAATAGGTTTGAAACCCACCTTTGTTTTTGCAATGTCAGAAATCGATAAGTTAGATATTGCATTCGAATCCCTCAAAATGCCATACCTGAATCATATCTTTACATTGATGGGGGGAGAAACTTTCGCATTTCTTGCTTTCTATACGTTGCCCAATCCTGCAGTTCTTAGATCTATTTTAGGAACTTATAGGAGTTGGAGATGGCATACAAACCAACATATTATGGAATGCTCTTCTGTGGGTTCGGACATATCATTTCAGTATTACTCGGTAAAAGCAGGAACATGGAATGTTACATGGCCTTTATGGGGTCTTTTCCTAAAGGAGATTTTGCTCAAGAAGGGATTTGCTAGAGTCCAAAAATTCGACCAACATATGTATAGATGTCCAGATGGATCCCAGAAGATTGATGTCATGGAGTTAGAGATATTAGAAGAGCTCTGGAAAAATCTCCAGATGGATGTGTCCAAACTTGTCAGGAGTCATAAAACAAGCTATGCTACAATAAGAAAGAAACGACAGATTCTCAGCAAAAGAAATGCATATTGGCCGCATCTGGCCATTGATCCAATGAGATCCTCTCTTTTTGACAGGATAATCCTGATAGCTGATCTTAAAGAGGAAGATCTGTTGGATGGTATTCAAATCGCCCTCCAGGCTTTGCCATATTCAATAACCTATAGGGTTTCTGGAGATCTAAATGGTATGATAGCTGTGCTCTCTCTCCCCTCTCCAGGAGTTTCAAGGATTTTCCATATACTCTCAGAACACTTGTGGGACATGGTTGATAATTATTGGATTTTCCCGGTAATTAATCATCTAGAAGTCAATAATCCGTTTCCATTGGGACTCTTTGGTGTGCAGAATCAAGAATGGTTTTTCCCACCCAAGATTCAGAATAGGAAGTATGTACCCTACAAGAAACAAACAGAAGAATATGAACTTCCTGATTTGGTTAAGGGAAGCTTTGCTTAGAGTTCTTTCTTTCTTTTGAAATCTCTCTGTCATTGTTTTTTGGGTTCCTTTGATCTAAGACGGATAGGCAGATTGCTAATCTCATTGGAGTTGAGCATGCATATGATTTATAAGTAGGTTGTTGTTAATCGGGAAATGCGGCTAATCCCGCATATATAGATATAAAATATTAGGATGTGGCTCGAATAACTCTAGAATGGGCTCTTCTGTGGTTTATTATGTTGGTATCTGTGGGCGGTTTAGTTTACGCAGTTATCTTGGTTAGAGAAGTTCTTCGATGTGAGGAAGGCACACCGGCCATGGTTAAGATTGCTCGAGCTATCCGCGGTGGTGCTAATAGTTATCTTAGAAGGCAGTTCAGATCTGTATTCCCCATTGTATCCGTTCTAACCATCGCCCTGTTCTTCACAGCATATCTAGCATCGACACCCTTTTACACAGCCGGAACACCGGAAGCCATGTTTTACTCGATTGGTAGAGCTGGTGCTTTCGTAATGGGATCAGTTTTTTCAGCCATTGTAGGTTACATAGGAATGAATATGTCTACAAGAGGAAATGTCAGGGTGGCCAATGCAGCAAGAAGTGATTTCGGAGAGGCTTTGAAGATCGGTTATAGAACAGGAACAATAGCAGGTATGTTGACAGATGGGTTGGGACTTCTAGGTGGCGTAATCATCTTCATGATTTATCAGCAATTTGCCTTTGAGGTCTTACTTGGCTATGGATTTGGTGGTTCACTAATTGCATTATTCATGAGAATAGGTGGAGGCATCTATACCAAGGCTGCTGATGTTGGAGCGGATATGGTAGGAAAAGTCGAAAAAGGGATACCTGAAGATGATCCTAGGAATCCTGCCGTAATAGCCGATCTAGTAGGCGACAATGTCGGCGACTGCGCAGGTATGGCTGCCGATATTTTTGAATCGTATGAGGTTACAATTGTGTCCGCTATGATTCTAGGATACTTGGCCTTAGGATTCACAGGAGTGATATTTCCACTGGTCGTTAGGGCCATCGGAGTCATTTCATCAATAATTGGTACATACTTCGTCAGAGCAAGGGGAGAAATGAAAGATGCCCTTAGGTCAATCAAAACAGGCTTCAACACTTCGGCTGCTATATCGGTCGCTGGCTTCTTCATAGCAGCAATACTCTATGTAGGCTTCAGTAATCCTCCTGGAATCCCGATGGGAGTGGATCCAGTCGGTTTATCGATAAGAATGGCCGTAGCTACTTTAACAGGTGTAATTCTGGCAATCTCGATCAATGAGCTTACAGATCGATTCACTTCAATCAAGCATTCCGCAGTCAAAGGGATAGCTAGATCAACAAATACAGGCGCTGCGACTACCATTTTGAGAGGATTAGCGGTTGGATATGAATCTAGTGTCTGGAATATCATTGTAATAGCTGTCTCGATACTTGTATCTGCTATCATCTTCTTTGGCTTAAGTCTTGTCTTTGTGTTCTATGGGGTTGCTCTCTGTGGTATCGGTATGCTTACGTTGACTGGCAACAATATATCAATGGATGCCTTCGGTCCAATATCGGATAATGCTCAAGGCATCGGTGAGATGGCTAATCTTGAAGATGATGCTAAAGAAATATTGGAGCAATTGGATTCTGTTGGTAATACGACAAAAGCAATAACCAAAGGAATAGCAATAGCTTCAGCCGTCATAGCAGCAGTAGCTTTGTTCTGGTCATATGTTGAGGATACAATGATTGGAATTATAGATGTGGCGAATGTCTATGTTTTCATAGGTTTTCTGATTGGTGGAGCCGTACCGCTTCTATTCAGCTCCATTTCAATTCGAGCAGTAGATCGAGCAGCTTCAAAAATCATATTGGAAGTACGAAGGCAATTCAATGAAATACCGGGACTTATGGAAGGAAAGGCCGATCCTGACTACAACACATCGGTTTCCATATGCGTTTCAGCAGCCCAGAAGGAACTCATTGGACTTGGCACAATTGCAATCCTGACACCAATAGCTGTTGGCTACCTATTGGGTGTAGCAGCTCTTGGAGGTTTCCTCGCCGGAGTGATACTCGTGGGTCAACTTCTTGCGGTATTTATGGCCATTGCGGGCGGAGCATGGGATAATGCCAAGAAAGCTATTGAAGCCGGTCTCTATGGGGGCAAAGGATCCGAAGCCCATAAGGCAGGGGTGATAGGAGACACGGTAGGAGATCCCTTGAAAGACACGGCCGGACCTGCCATAAACCCCATGATCAAGGTAATAAATCTAATTTCTCTGCTGATAGCCCCACTAATTCTATACGGATTGATTGAATTCGACATGGCAGATTTAGGCTCGATAGTTGTGGCTGCTGTTATCGGATTCACACTGATGGCAGTAATTGGTGTGGCAGTCTGGTACAGTAAGAGAGAAGCAAAAGAAACTCTGGAAATCATTGATCAAATTGCCAAGGAACAGACTAACCAGACAGAAACGTCTAAAACCAAACGGAAATAGGGCAGATGCCCCCTCTATATCTTCTTTTTTTATACCTAATACAGATAATTGTAAAGTAAAGAAGCGTTTAAAACTTGAAAACCTATGGCGATAAAGAATGGGCTCTTCAATAGCAGGAGTATTGGACAAAAGAGGTAGAGACATTTTTGGCTGGATCCTGAGCATTCTTTCTGCTACCGCACACAGAGGCTCAGCAAATACCGGAATAGCGATTATGGGAACAAGTGTCTGCGGGAAAAACCCCGGAGAACTGGATAAAGTTCCCATATCTGGGCATATTGGTATCGGAGTCATGTGGAACGGTGTGGAAAAGAAGTTTGGAAATGTAGACGATTCGTTTCACGGGATTCTGGATGGTGAACTATATAGAAGTGGGGGAGTAAGAAAGTGGCATTCCAGAAAGGTTCTTCAAAAACCATCAGACATTGATACGATGATTCGTCTCCTCAAAGATGGGATTGCAGATCAACTTAGGGGGAAAGATTCCAAGAGACTGATTCATCAAAAGCTTAGAACTGTCGATGGAGTATTTGCGTTAGCTATTCTTCACGAAGACAGGATCTTTATTGCTAGAGACCCAATTGGCGTCAAGCCCATATACGTTTTTGAAGATGAAAACATAATCGCATTCTCTTCTGAGAAAAAGGGATTATGGTCCATTGGACTAGAGAAGAATATCTATCCCCTCGATCCTGGTAGCTTCGCGATTGTTGATAGAGATGGCGTCCACATTTTTCGAAGATCCTGGAGGTTTGGGGCCCGCGAGATCAAACTAGAGGAATCTGTTGAAGGGCTTATGTCCGTCCTAAAAAAATCCGTTGAGAAAAGAGTCGAAAAACACGATTCTGTTGGCTTATTGTTCTCCGGTGGCCTAGATAGTACTATATTAGCCAGATTAACCAAGGATTTTCAAAAGGAT
>JBHLKK010000035.1:0-15456 GCA_048886745.1 Candidatus Hodarchaeota archaeon
GGAAAGAGCAATATCTCTACTTCCAAAGAACTTGATTCATAATATCAAAAAGAAAACGGTTTATCTAAATCTTAGCAAGAAAGAGTTTGAAGAGTGGTGGAAAAGCTGCGTATCAGAATACGTTGACCCAGGAGACCTTGACTCGATAAAAAAAGAGATTTCCGTATCTTTTGATGAGAATTTCGGAAGTGAAGTGATCTTAACTCTGTTGAGGGACAAGAAATGCGCTTTTTGCGGCTCTTCTGTAACCGGGAAAGAACGCCTCTATTGCCGCTCGTGCAAAACATTCTTCATGAAAGATGATTTAGGCAAGATTACAATCCCGAATGAACAAAGAGAGAAGTTGTGTGATGATCAACTGAAGATTAGACGATTCTTCTCCAAATATCTCAGGAGTATGCTCCACTTTGACGAATGGATCTATCTTTGTATCAGTGAGCAAGGCTCTCCTCCCCATCCTCCATCTTTGGACGAAGATGTTCTTCTGGTGACATCAAAAAGAGTGATACGGTACAGGGCGGATGGAAGTAAGGTAAACAACTGGAAAATCCCCATTGATGATATCCTATCTGTTTCTGCGACTCGCAAAGTTCCTAGTGTCTATGATCATAATCATTATTATAGGCGGGGACTACATCCTTTGCTTGCCTATTTTCGCAGGACGAGAAGGATTTATCGATTGCTTCATCGTCCTCTCAGACCCAGGGCATATCTGCATTTCCGCTTCTATTATGAGACGTCCAAGGGTTCTCGTCAGACGCTAGCTCTATTTCCTTTATATAGGAGCGGTAAACGTATTCTTCTTGGCAAAACCGAAGCCGTTGGAAGGTGGGTAGAGAGAATTAAGGAATTGAGGAGAATAAAGGCAGCTTATAATATTTAGTACTAAGTTAGGATCTAACCAGTCTATTCTTTGAGAATTTTCATTGCCTCTCCATAGATCTGGCCAGCTGTCGTGCCCCAAACATATGGCCTCAAACAAAAGAACCACAAAGATACTCCTCGTATTTGAAAAATCATTTCAGCTTTGGCCTGGATTCGGGTCTTAGCTCAGCCTCCGGTTCTGCTGGAGTCCTCCTGAATCTTTTTCCTTTGAAGAATATCTTTCTCATCTCTGCCTGGGCCTTGGATTCGGCATCTTTCCAGCTATTTCCGAAAGCGACAAGTTCAAGAACCCTTCCGCCAGTGGTAGCTAGGTTGTTGTCTTCGTCACCCTTGTTAGGGTCATTTCTAAACTCAGTTCCACTATGATAGACTCTAACACTCGAATCAACACTTCTCAATCCTCTTATTGGTTGGTTTGTATGATGATTCCCAGGATAACCGGGATATTGCTCCCTGTCATCTTCTTCGCCTGCTGCAGGAATCCAGCCTCCGCTCACTGCAACCAACACATAGGTAGAGTGCGGATCAAATTCTATCGGTACCTCATGCAATCTTCGTTCTACTAATGCTGATGCCAATTCGAGATAATCCGTTTTTAGCCTTGGTAGTATTGCTGAAGCCTCCGGATCTCCGTGTCTTCTGTTGAACTCCAGAATCCTCGGGACCACATCCCCATCTTCTTCCGAAAGCATTATTCCGAAGTAACCGATGCCAATGTATTCGTGCCCCGTTTCTTCCTGGAACTTCCTCAGAGTAGGTATAGCGATATTCTTCATTATTTCGTCTTTGAACTCCTCTTCCTTAGGATGAGGAGAGATGCAGATCATTCCACCCGTGTTTGGATTGATACCGCTGAAGTATTTGCCTATGTATTTTCGATCCACAAGTGTATAATCAAAAGCCTTCTTCGAGTCTTTTGCAGTTCCAAGGAAAGATATTGTTTTTCCATCAGTTGCCACAAAAAGCATGATTTCAAGCCCATAAAGCCTTTTCTCAACAACAATCTTATTTCCTGCGGAGATTCCCTTTTCCTTGTTGTCGAATTCCCGATCTATCATAATTCTATCTACAACTCTAAGTGCTTGTTCCTCGTTCTCACACGGTATGGATCCTTTTCCAGCACAGATCTCGGCTACTTTTACAACGACATTTTCGCCTGGATTCTCTCTGTAGAAGTTCCTTATGTATTCTTTAGCCTTCTTTGGATCGTTGAAATTGGCAAATTCTGGCACAGGAATATTATGACGTTTCCAGAAGTCTTTAGCCCAGCATTTATCAGTTTCCAAGATTCCGGCTTCTGCTTTCTGTCCAACTACGTTGTATCTCCCAATCTCATGAAATCTATCAACTATGCCCTTTGTCAGATAACCCTCTGGTCCAATATCTATCAAATCTATAGGGTTCTTTTTTACGAAATCTACTATCTCATCTATTTCCTTGAGACCAAGCCTTATGGTTTTTTTCATCAAACTAATGCCGGCGTTTCCAGGAGAGACACAAACTACATTTGCACTCTTCTCATAAGCTTCGGCAAGGACCTGCTCCCTAGCTCCTCCGCCTACAACCAGTACTGTTGACATAGGCTTACGTTTTGGAACTCCTTATTTATACTTTTTTATCTACATGATGAATCAGTCAATTCTCATGGTTGCGAAAATGGAACAGCTGGGCAAGGGAAACTCCTACTTCCCTGTGAGGGCTAAATAGAATCGAGAGCTGCGAAGCTGTGGAGAAACCTTAATATAGCAAGCAAAATGACTAGTGCCGTTGCTTGCCGGCCAGAATTAAAAGGAAGACCTAAGCATGGGAAACGAAGATCAAAGGGTTGAAACCGAACCGTTGAAATCGAGAACTGGAATCTCAACCCGTTCGCTATTCACTGGGAACTACTTAGTGCTACTCATAAGTTGGATTCTTATGGATTTTGCCGGGGAATTACCTGCCACATATTACCAAGATTATGTTATCATCTTAGGCGGTAGTGCAACCATATTAGGGCTGATAGCTATGGTTTCTTTCCTATGCATAGCTTCTGTTCAGTTCTTAGGAGGGTATATGGCAGATAAATACGGGAGGCGAAAGCTCATAGTAACCTTGACATTTGGCGTGGCCCTCTCCTACATCTTCTATGCAATCGCTCCCAGCTGGCATTTCATCCTCATTGGAGCTGCAATACAAAACTTGGTCCTGCTTTATCAGCCGGCGCTATTTGCCATGATGGCAGATTCGGTACCGCCTGAAAAGCGAGGAACCGGATTTTCAATCCTGAATCTGATAATGAATGTTGCCACAACCCCTGCTCCGGCAGTAGCGCTTCTGCTGATTTCCATTTACGGATCTGAGTTTGGAATGAGAATAGCTTACACTATTGTAACAATCGTCTTTACAATAGCCGCAATCTGGCGAATCAGACTTCAGGAGAGCATGGCAGATACCGAAAAAATGAATATCAAAGAAGCGATTCGCTCATATCCCAAAGCCCTGAGGGAGGGGATACGCATCTGGAAGAAGGTACCCCGTTCAACATTCTACCTATTGATCACACAGATCATTCTCAGATTCTCCTTTTCCATGGTGATTAATCTTTTTCTTATCTACGCTTTCTATAATCTTCAGATTGGCGGTGCACCTGACCCGCTGTTGGATCCGAAACAAGATCCAGCGCTTCAACTTGCCCGTGAAAGATGGGGATTCGTTTCGATTGCAGTCGTAGTAGTTATGATAATTACCTCTCTGCCAATTGGAAGGCTGATGGACAGAATTGGCCGAAAGATACCGTTACTCTTATCCAATATCTTGATAGTTCCCTCCCTGCTAATCTTCATATATGGGGATTATCTGCTCCTCTATGTTGCGATGATTCTTATAGGTGTTGCAAGACTTCTTGCTTTTTCAGCCTATCAGGCTTTATTTGCAGATTTTGTACCGCAAGAGTTGCGCGGAAAAGTCACAGGGTCGAGGAATTTCTTTGCCTACATATTTATGGCCCTTGGAGGATTGGCTGGCGGCATATTATATGATGCAATCTCGCCTCAACTTCCATTCCTTTTCATTATCCTCCTTTTTGTCCCCTCAATGCTGATCATTGCTTTTCGCATACATGAATTGAAGCCGGAAGAAAGACATGTTTAGGTGAGCAAACATGGGTAGCCAATTCTCTGTTTTTTCTCCAGAATCCCCTTTTCATCCATTATTCTATTCCCCATTAAGATAGATAGAACTGGCGAGGAACTCAACTAAGGAAAAGGAAATGGGTCCAAAACGGCAACTCTATTCATATCCTAGGAGATCTTAACTCTTTTGCCTGTAACCATATATACAATTCGACCCCCTATGGCGCAGGCATTATCTGCTATTCGCTCTAGATAACGTGCCACAAGTAGAAGACTTGTTGCATCGGAGATTATCTTAGGGTCTTCAATCATCATCGTGATTAGTTCACGATATATCTGTTCGAACAATCCGTCGACCAAGTCATCCTTTTTCGAAAGTTCAGCTATACAGTCCCCAAGAACTTCCTTGTCATAAGCTGTTATTATGCATTGTATCATTCCTTGAGCTATCTTACACATACGAGGGATATCAATTAGGGGTTTTACATGAGGTTTATCGATTGTCTCTTTATTTATCCTGGCAATATTCCCAGCCAGATCACTTATCCGATCGAAATTACCTATTATTTTTAGAGTAGTACCGATGAACCTCAGCTCATCCCCAACAGGTTGCTGGAGTGCAATTAATTGCATGCACCTACTCTCCAGATTCAGTTCCATCTCATCAATTTCTGCGTTGTTTTTGAGCACCTCATCCGATAATTTGACATCCTTTTCTTCGAGAGCTTGAACCGCGTCCCTTACTGATCGTATGGTTCTTCTCCCCATTTTGACAACATCTTTCTTCAGTTTGTCGAGGGCCTCTCTATATCTTTTTCTTAACAAAGAAATTCCTCCCTATCCGAACCTTCCTGCAATGTAATTCTCAGTCAGGTCATGTTGTGGATTTTCAAAAAGTCTTGTCGTTGGGCCATATTCAATCAACTCTCCCATATAGAGAAATGCAGTGAAGTCTGACACCCGTGCGGCTTGTTGCATGTTGTGTGTTACTATTACAATGGTCACGTTGTTTTTCAGTTCGTGCATTAGATCTTCAATTTTTGCTGTAGCAATTGGATCCAATGCTGAGCACGGTTCATCCATGAGCATAATGTCCGGTTCCACAGCGAGGGTTCTGGCTATACAGAGCCTTTGCTGCTGGCCTCCAGAAAGCCCCAGTGCGTTGTCGTTAAGCCTGGTCTTGACCTCATCCCATAAGGCTGCTCGTTCTAAACTATCTTTGATTATATTCTTCAAAGCTTGACGGCTTCTAATACCGTGAATCTTGGGACCGTAAGCTACGTTTTCAAAGACTGATTTAGGAAACGGATTTGGTTTCTGGAATACCATACCTACTCTTTTCCTGAGAGCCACAACGTCTACTCCGTCATCAAGGATGTTCCTTCCATCCAAAAATATTTCGCCTTCAACACGAGCTCCGTCCACATCAGACATTCGATTGAAAGTCCTTATGAGTGTAGTCTTGCCGCATCCCGAAGGGCCTATTATAGCTGTAATTCTGTTCGTTTTTATGGAAACGCTGATATTCTTTAAAACGTGATTGGTACCAAACCAAAGATTTAGGTTCTTGGTTGATATCTTGTCCTTAATCGGCTTTTTGTTCTTGATAGTTTCCATAACTTGAATTGCTTTCTTTTCTTCCATCACTTTCTTTTCTTCAATCATTTTAACCTGCCCTCTGAACCTGTAGTCTTCTTCGGGCTCTGTTCCTGATGTATATTGCCAGACCATTTAGGGCAATCACTATCATTAGCAAGATTAAACAACATGCATACGCTATAGGAAGCGTAACCTCCAAGACCGAAGACTGAAGAGTTAGATTATATATCGTATAGGGAAGAACCATAGATGGCTTAAGAGGGTCAAAAACATATCCAGAAAGAGCTATGGCGTACACAAAAAGTATTGGAGCGGTCTCCCCGCCTGCTCTACTGAGGCCCAAAATCCCTCCAGTCATTATCCCGCCTATGGCATTGGGAAGTACGTGATCCCTTACTGACTGCCATTTGGTTGCTCCGAGTGCCAGGGCACCTTCTCGATAGGATTTCGGAACTGATAAAAGAGCTTCTTGAGAGGCTGATATAATGACTGGCAGAGTCATAAGGGACAATGTTAGTGCAGCCACTATGGCAGACTTAGGAAATCTGAGAATCAGTAGGAAGAAAACAAATCCGAATATTCCATAGATAATTGAGGGAACGCTTGCCAGGGTGTTTATAGCGCTTCGAATAACCCTCGTAAAAGTATTATCTCCAGCGTATTCAGTCAAGTATATAGCCGCCAGTATTCCTATTGGCAAGCTAATTACTAGAGTGAAAATCATAACGTAAATCGTTCCGAGAATAGCAGGACCAACGCCCCATAACTCAGGATTTACGGGATTTGGTGTACCAAAAACAAGTGTTGGAGAAGGGGCAATTATACCGTTTACCACAATGGTTCCGATTATCCAAATTAGGAAGAACAAGGGGATTGCAGTTATCAAACGCATGAACCAAAAGATGATTTTCTGCTTAGTATGTTTTGACATTATCTTCTTATTCTCCATCCAAGTCTCTTTCCAACTATGGATGTGGCAACCCAGTTGATTAATATCGTAATAACCAGAAGTACAAGTGCAAGTGCAAACATTGAATGATACCACAATGATCCTCGGGGTACTTCTCCAAAATCCCTGGCTATTAGGGCGGTCATTGCAGCGATCGCGTCAAGTGGATTAAATGTAAGGTGGGTGGCGTTCCCAGTAGCCATAAGCACCGCCATGGTCTCACCTATGGCTCGACCGAAACCTAATAGGACTGCTGTAACAATTCCCGGTTTAGCAGTGGGAAAGGTAACGTTCCTCAATGTCTCCCATTCGGACGAACCCAAGGCATAGGCTGCTTCTTTGTATCCACGAGGAACTGCAGAAAGGGCATCTTCTGAAATGCTAATTATGGTCGGCAGCGCCATTATAGCGAGAATAACAGCACCATTTAAGGCGTTAAGCCTTTGTACCACAAGGGGTCCGAAAACTACGGATATCACAGAGGAGAGCACCACGAAGGCAAAGAATCCATATACTACCGAAGGTACTCCGGCTAGTATTTCAATAAGAGGCTTCAAGATTTCTCTCTCTTTTTTGCGTGCCACCTGAGAAATATACATCGCACTAAAAACACCTACGGGGATGGCTATTGCGAGAGCGATAATTGTAATCATGAACGAACTCCAAAGAGGGGTAATAAGACCATATTTTGGATCAGAGGCCCATGGCTTGAACTCAGTTCCAGCAAAGAAGTCTACAGGATTAACCTGGAGAAAAAACGGAATTGATTCATAAAGCACATAGGCAAATATCAGAATCACGAATAAGACTGCTATAACACCTGCTAAGAATATTGCTTTTTCGATTAAGGTCTCGACTATCTTTTTTTTGGGTTTGGGTGTAGGTTCTGAATGGATATTGTCATCGGCTTTTGAAGAATTTGAGGATTTTTCTTCCATATTTCGTTACTCCCTCACCTGTGATGACGGTCCCGATTAGAAGTCTCCAAGTATATTAATCTTATTACACATATCGAAACTCTTAATAAAAACGTATTCTTGCTGAAAGAGGATCACTCGTTTGATTCTAATGAAAAACCTTTAAATATGTATTACAGTCAAGGCGAACTTGCCAAGAATATTATTAACCAGCAGAACCCAAGAACATACCATCTGTGTCAAGATTGTCCGAGACAAGGAGACCAAGAATATTGGGAGAAGAAATAGAGTTTGTTGAAGAAATTGGCGTACCAAGGTCTTGGCTGGCAGTACTACTAATCATAGCACTTGGTGTTGGATTTGGTGCCGGATGGATTGTTGGATCATTAACAGGATCACAAGGCGGGGGATTCTCAGCAACAATCAATATAGAAGGTTCGAATACACTAATCGAGCTTCAGCAAATATGGGGAATTTACTACATGGGCAACAATACCGGAGTCCTTATTAACATTAATGGGGCAGGTTCTGCGGTAGGATATAGCCAACTGATTGATGGATTAATCGATATAGCTTCCGCTTCGAGGCTACCCAATTCTACAGAGAATCAAAGTGCAGCTACGTATGGTGTTGAACTTAACATCATTCCAATAGTCATAGACGGCATTGTGATTGTGGTTCATCCCAACAACGATATATCCAATATTTCGTTTAGCCTTCTAAGGGGAATATACAATGGAACTATCACTGGTTGGACCGATGTAAATTTTACCTGCAGCAGGGCTGGGAATTCAATAACAGCATATTCCAGAGATCCTGCTTCTGGAACCTTTGGATTCTTTAAAGAACAAGTAATGGAAAATGATGACTACGGTGGCTCAGTCCAGATGCTTGCTGGTAATTCGGCCATAATATCGGCTGTCGCAGCTGATGAGGATGGCATAGGCTATGTCGGGGCCACATTTGCCCAAACGACCCAGGTTAGGTTAGTCAGTGTCAATAACCCAAATACTGGTAATCCAGTTGAACCAACATTTGAAAATATCAAGGATTTTTCCTACCCTATTGCTCGACATCTATACATGGTTACTGATGGGAGCCCCACGGGTCATATTGCAGCCTATATTAATTGGTGCATAGGTCCCGATGGGCAAGCAGTGGCAGAAGCCATCGGCTATGTCGCAGCATATGAACTTGCAGGATCGTAATAAGCAAGACCCTACGAGATGCCTTTTCTATTTTTCAGCTCTTTAAATCAAGATGGTAGCAGTGAAGCTAGCAACAGATATATCCAGATATTGCCTTGTCAAAGGGCTTAAATAGATCAAGAAGCCTCTCAAAAAAGGGTGAGAAGCTTGGGCACACTACTGGATTTGGAAAAGATTGAAGAAACTGTAAAGGGCATACAAAAAATCTCATTTACAATCTTGGATTTTGTTGAAGTCTTTCAAAAACTTTATCCTGAAGACTGGAAACATCTTGTGGATCGATTCGGGCAATTCGGGGAGAAGCGAAGATATACAGTGAATACTTATCTCTCCAATCGTCTCGATCTTTACTCCCATAAACAGAATTCACTTCTTGAGCCGCTAATACATTACTCAGAAGGTAAGTTTAAGGGTCGGAGAATGACTACCAAAGAAGAACGAAGGCATTTTGGGAGCCCTTGGATTGCTGTCTATAAAAAGAAGAAAATAAAATAGTTGAATCGAGCAGCATCCGATAAGGAAATTCGAGAAGAGCTTTGTACCCATATCAATACCAAATCACATGCCAAGACTTAAGAATGGGCTTTTTCATTATTAATTACCGTTATTCTAATAGGAGAGGGGATTTTCCTGACAATAAGAGATATAGAGGGGCGCAAAAGGATTCTAATAAATCAGTTCAAAGCTCTTAACAAGGATATTCTTCGACTAATGGAGAGAAGTCCGTTATCAACCCCCGAACTTCAAGCTATGCTTCTGAATATTGAGGAAATGCTAAGAATCATGCATGAGGTGATGTTACTCAACATTCAATCAAGGACTTATGAATTGAAGCCTTGACTACACAATTCATTTGGCCGCACTTGAATTAGCGTATTCTTCATTCATCTTATACTTCTCAATCTTTGGGTCCGATCTCTTGAGTTCCAGATCCAGTCTATTTCTTTTCTTCAAGGTCTCTGATTTCTTCTTTGACTAATACTCTTCCTTTCTCACGGAGTTCGCGAGAAGAATTAGGATGACGGTTTGCGCAATGCTTTATCTTCTATATGGTTATTCATTTTTATCAAAATGCCTATCATAGAATCGAATCAGATCTTCCATAAGTCTTATGCTGCCCTTAATCATTCTAAGCCCTTCTTTAAGCACAGTTATTCCCAGTGTTGTGAGTCGATAGATCCTTCTATCAGCTCCTGAATCCTTTCGCTCCCATTCAGAGACCAGCAGCTCCCTAGTCTCCATTCTCCTAAGGGTAGTATAAATGGCTCCTGGCTCAGGTCTATATTTGTCTGAAGTGATTCTCTGGATCTCATTCATGATCCGATAGCCATGGGCAGGGTTTTCATACAGGACCCTAAGAATAAGTAGTTGGAACAGCCCTCGTCTGGGGAAGTAAAATCCATGACCATACAGATATATCACCTAAATATATATCAATGATACATATATATAAATGGTTGGTAGTTTGCGACTGCTAACTTACCCTTCGAATAACAAGCTGATCATAAGCATCCACTTCAACCATTTGATTTGACTGAATCAGGGTTGTTGTATCTTCCTGTTCTATTATTGCTGGCCCATATATTTGATTTCCAGGATCGAGTCTATATCTGTCATAAATGTTGCATCTCACCTTCTTATCTTCTTTTTCGAAATACACTTCCCTTTTGTGCTTTTTCGCTCGGCTTGCATCTTTCCCTTTCTTGGCCTTTTTCTTAGTTCCTAGAGGCCTTGACGACCCAGTGGCTATGAGCCTCAGATTTACAATCTCAGTCGACTCTCCTTCAGCCGAATAACCATATCTTTCCTCATGTAACTGGTGAAATCTCTCTTCGAGTGTTCTAAGGACACCCTCATCGATTTTTCCATCTGGAACATCAATATTCAATTCATAGGACTGACCCACATACCTCATATCTATAGTTCTGGTTATGAGAATCCGATTCCTTGCCACTCCCTCTCTTATCAAATCTGCAATGCCTTGTTTTTCAAGCTTTGTGAAGTGGTGGTTTAGAAGTTTGATTTGGATGGAATCTGTTCTCGATAGATAGGTCATTGAGTAATCGTGGCCGAGATCGGTTACGAGCAAGCCATAAGCTGAGAAGAGTCCCGGAGTGATCGGAATGATACAGGATCCAAAACCAAGGTCCTCCATTAGGTTGCTGGCCACCATTGGACCGCCCCCTCCAAACGCCATCATCGGCAGTTCTCTTGGGTCCTTTCCTCTTTCGATGGTCACGATTCTCAAAGCTCTGCTCATGTTTGAATTGGCCACTTTTGCTATTCCGTTTGCAGCTTCTATAACATCCATACCTAAAATATCTGCGATTTCTTCTTTTACTGACTTTTCCGAGTAGGACGAATCTACCTTCATCTGTCCACCTAGGAAGTATTCGGGATTAATCACTCCGAGCAACAAATACGCATCTGTTACCGTTGGATTATGTCCTCCCAAGGCGTAACACGCTGGCCCAGGTTCTGCTCCTGCGCTTCTTGGTCCAACTCTTAGAGCTCCGCCAGCATCTATCCAAGCTATGCTTCCTCCGCCAGCTCCTATCTCAACCAAATCTATCACTGGAACCCTTATTGGCCAGCCACTTCCTGTTACTGTACGGCCTGATGCAGTTAGCCCACCAACTTCGAAATCTGTGGTAATCGTCGGTTCTCCATTCTCGATTAGGCATACCTTTGTTGTGGTTCCTCCCATATCGAAAGAAACCAGGTTTGGGAGGTCGGACAATCTTGCCATATATGAAGCGGCTACTGCACCTGCGGCTGGCCCAGATTCAATCATTCGAACTGGCTTTCTTCTGGCCGTTTCGGCTTTCATAATCCTTCCGTTTGATTGCATGACCAATAATTTACAGCTCAGCCCAAGATCATTGAAGTCTTTCTCGAGTCTCTCTAGATACTCGCTAACAAGACTCGTCAGGGCTGCATTGAGTACCGTCGTAGTTGTCCTCTCGTATTCTCTAAACTCTGGGAGGACTTCGTGGGATAATGTCACGTTTGCCCTGGGATATTCCTCTTGTATCAGCTCGTTAATCCTCTTTTCATGCGCTGGATTTGCGAAGGAAAACAAGGTGCATACAGCTATTGAGTCGACGCCTTTCTCCTTTAGCTCCCTGATTGCCTTTCTTGCTTCTCCTTCGTCGAGTTCTACTATTACTCCACCGTCGTGACCTATCCTCTCTGTAACTTCCTTTCTCAAATGCCTCGGAATCAATGGTCTGGGTTTGTCCGTGAAGAAGTCATATGGATCTGGTCTAATCTGCCTTCCTATCTCTATTAAATCTCTAAATCCTTTGGTTGTAATTAAGCCGGTCTCAGACAACTCCAACCCGATCTGACCAATTATCGCATTCGTCGCAACCGTTGTCGCGTGAGATATGAATCTTGCATCTTTTGACTTTAGCTTCCCTTTCCCCAAAGCCATCTCAATCGCTTTGTGTGCGCTAACCTCTGGCCTTTTAGGAGTACTAGGCTCTTTCGTAACGGTAATCTTTCCACTCCTTTCATCGAATATTATTACATCTGTAAAAGTTCCCCCGATATCACAACCTATTCTAAACATCTTCAAACATCCTCAGCTGATCCAAAGATAATCGATATTTTTGTTTCGCCTTCTCAGGACTGATTTTCCCGTTTTTAATATCTTCTAGCGTCTTTATTCGCTGTCTCTTTTTTGGATCTCCATAACCTCCCCCGCCTGGAGTTTGCACGCTAATAAGGTCTCCTGGTCTCAATTTCCTGAAGGTCTTTGAAGAGAGTTCGATTTCATTTGGGGTATCTGGGTTCAGGATGTATCTACTCTTTTTGCCATCCAGACCGCCTGATAATCCCCACGGAGCAATCTTTGCCCTATCTGAAACTATTGAAAATACGGCCGAATGATTCTCAAACCTGTAGTCTCTTCTAATGCCTAATCCTCCTCTGAATCTGCCTGCACCGTCGGAGTCCGGAATGAGTTCATATCTCTCAATGATTACTGGATAGCTAGTTTCCAGCTCTTCGACCGGCGCATTCTGAGTATTTGTCAAATGATATTGAACTCCTTCCATTCCATCCTTGGAAGGTCTTGCACCATATCCTCCTCCGATCGTTTCGTAGAATGCGTAGACTCTACCATCTCTTGGATCTATCCCTCCAAAGCAAACATTGCAGATTATCCCCTTACCGGCTGCACAAACCTTTTCTGGCACTGCTTTTGCCAAAGCTCTCATCAATACATCAGTAACTCTCATAGCAACTTCCCAGCAACCAGCAATTGCTGCTGGAGGTCTCGCGTTTAAAACAAGTCCCCCGGGAGCATGCAAACGCAAAGGTCTATACATACCTTCATTGATTGGTATATCAGGATCTACGAGACATTTGAAAACATAAGATATCGCTGAAAGAGTAGGAGCCCACGTACAATTCATAGGGCCCTGTGTCTGTTTATCTGAATCCGAAAGATCTATGAATGTCCGGCCTTCTTCTAGTATGATCTTGGCAGCAATCCTAACCGGATCATCCCCTATTCCATCATCGTCCAGATAATCCTCGGCATAGTATTCTCCATCTGGTATTTCTTTTAATGCGCTTCTCATTCTTCTCTCAGTGTAGTTGAGTAGTTCTTCTTCATATATCTCAAAGGCCTTGAGTCCATGTTGCTCAATAACCTCAGTTATTCTCTTGATCCCCGTTCTGTTGGCTGCAATTTGCGCTCTATAATCTCCAGCTCTTTCTAAAGGTGCTCTTACATTGGCGAGAAGCAGTTTCAATATCTCTTCGTTTATCTTTCCTCCTTCCACAAGTTTCGTTGTAGGAATTATGAGCCCTTCCTGATAGATGTCTGTGGTATCACCTGGGACTCCTCCCGGCGCTCTTCCTCCAATATCCTGATGATGAGCCATGTTGGCAACAAATCCTGCAATCTTGGAATCATAAAAGGCTGGGCTAATTAGAGTTACATCGGGTAAGTGAGTACCCCCTCTATATGGGTCATTTACGATCAGGACATCGCCCTGCTCAATATTCTTGATACCGTATTCCTTTATTGCGGCTGGAACTATGCTAACCAGTCCCCCCAATAATGCAGGAATGTGCAGGGCTTGAGCTACATTGCGAATATCCGAATCGAATATAGCGCAGGCGAAATCAAGTCTTGTTTTTATATTTGAAGAATATGCCGACCTCTGCAAGGTAACGCCCATCTCTTGAGCGACTGAAAGAAGGAGATTCTTAATTATCTCTAAAGTTACTGGATCTATTTCCCCCAATTCCGAGCACTTCCTGATTGGACAGACTATATTATTATCCAAGAATCTAAAATTGATTTCCCTTTTAGAACTTGGATTCTTGTATTTGGAGAATTCTTCTGTTCCAAGCCAATATCTACAAAGCTTTTTATGGACGATTTACAGATATCAATAATATTAAGGGGGCGTAGTTCCTAAGGAGGGTAAAGAGACATGCGTAGAAAAAGGGCATTTGTGTGCATTATTACTATTCTTATTTCCATGAGTTTCGCAACTATTGGTGCAATAGCTGCTCAGGAGCAATCTCAGGAGTGGCCCATGTTCCGCAATAATCCCAGTCATACAGGCTATACTACTTCAGATGGTCCTACAAGCATATGGCTAGTATGGACCTCAACGGTAGATGATGCCGTATACAGCTCTCCAATTGTTTCTGACGAGAAAGTATACATTGGTACGGCTGGAGGGTTCATGTACTGTTTTGACGCCCGTAACGGCGACCAGATATGGAACTATACTGTAGGAGGCGTGATCTTTTCTACACCTGCTGTGGCCGACGGCAGATTGTATTTTGGATCTCGTGATAATCGTATATATTGCTTAAATGCAAGTACAGGCAGTCAAATATGGAACTATACAACAGGTGACATAGTAGATTCTTCTCCTGCCGTTGTTGATGGAAGAGTCTACTTCGGCTCAGTCGATAACAATGTCTATTGCTTGAATGCTAGTGATGGCACTAAAATATGGAACTATACAACGGGTCTTTGGATAGGCTGTTCTCCTGCTGTTGCTGATGGGAAGGTCTACATAGGTTCAATTGATGATTATGTTTATTGTCTGGACGCTAATAATGGCAGTCAAATATGGAATTATACGACGAGTGCCTCAGTAGATTCTTCTCCTGCTGTTGTGGATGGAAAAGTCTATATTGGCTCTGCTGACAATCATGTCTATTGCTTAGATGCCTCGGATGGTGCATTGATTTGGAACTATACAACATCTGGCCCTGTGTATTCTTCTCCTGCAGTTGCTTTTGGCAGAGTCTATATCGGATCTTCTGATGATTCTATCTATTGTTTGAATGCTAGCACTGGAAGCAAGATATGGAACTATACAACAGGTGACGAAATAGCCTCTTCTCCGGCTGTTGCAGGAGGCAAGGTTTACGTAGGCTCTGATGATAACCACATCTATTGCTTGGCTGCTGACACCGGAGTCCAGATTTGGAATCATACGACAAGTGGAAGGGCCCATTCTTCTCCTGCTATTGCCGGTGGTCGAGTTTATGCAGCTTCAGTCAACTTCAGAGTCTACTGTATTGCAGATATCGGAGAAATCGATCCACAATTCTTGATACTAATACTCATCGTCGCAGGAGTCGCCGTAATCTTCATAGCAATCTCTGTTGCGCTTGTGCTGAGAGCAAGAAGATAATCCCCTATTCTCATTCCTGAGACATCTTTAATCTAGCCAGCGCTTCTCAGCCTTTAACCTATTAATGTATTCTAATACTTCCTTCTCATCCACATCGTACCAGTTTTG
>JBHLKK010000036.1:0-15300 GCA_048886745.1 Candidatus Hodarchaeota archaeon
ATGAACCTTCCAAGAACTATTACATAAGGCTGACGTCAAAATCAAAAGAATTGCTGAAAGAAGTGCAACTCCTGCTATTAAATCTGGGGATCAAATCGAGAATATATGATAGATTTAGAAAACCAAGAAAAGGATTTGAGTATGTAACAACGTCAGGCGAGAAAAGATCCCATACTCTTGACAGGATTAGCTTTGAGTTGAACATCAGTCGGGAAAACATTCCGAGATTTCTGGACGAAATTGGATTCTTTGGCAGTAAACATGAAGAGAAACGAAAGAAGTTGAACAAAAGATACTATTCCAGCAAATTCGAAGATATTGTCAAAGAAATAAGACCTGCTGGTAAAACGATTGTTTATGATTTTGGGGAGCCAATAACACATTCAGGAATCTGTAATGGGATTGTGGTTCACAATTGCGGAGAGCAACCTCTCCTACCCTATGAATCCTGTAACTTGGGTTCTATAAATCTCTCAAAAATGGTTGATGGTGGGGAAATCAGCTGGAAGAAATTAAGCAAAACCGTCAGACTGGCAGTTCACTTCCTAGATAATGTAGTTGACGCGAACAAGTATCCTTTGCCTGAGATTGAGAAGATGACAAAAGCCAATCGGAAGATTGGTCTGGGTGTAATGGGCTTTGCCGATATGCTGATCAGACTTGGCATTCCCTACAACTCCGAAAAAGCCTTGAAGATAGCTGGAAAAGTGATGCGTTTCATCCAACGTGAAGGAAAGAAGGCCTCTGAAGAACTTGCAAAGAAGAGGGGAGTATTTCCAAACTTTGAGAAGAGTATATTTGATGTCACAGATGAACCCAAGCTGAGGAACGCAACCATTACCACGATTGCTCCTACAGGAAGCTTGAGCATAATTGCCAATTGCTCCGGCGGAGTTGAACCTCTATTTGCAATATCCTTTATACGTCGCGTTATGGAAGGGGCTGAACTCATAGAGGTTAACCCAACCTTCGACGAGATAGCGAGGGTTGAGGGCTTTTACAGCGACGAGCTTATGAAACGTATAGCCAAAGCGGGTTCAATTCAGCACGTGGAAGAGGTTCCTCCCGAAATCCGGCGTATCTTCGTTACGGCTCACGATATTACTCCTGAGTGGCATGTAAAAATGCAAGCTGCATTTCAGAAGCACGTTGAGAATGCTGTGAGCAAAACTGTCAATCTGCCCTACGATGCAACTCCTCAGGATGTTGAAAGAATATTCCAGCTTGCATACAAGCTGGGGTGCAAGGGCATAACTGTCTATAGGGACAAAAGTAGGGAATCCCAAGTTATGAATATTGAATTACCCGAGGTAGAACACCTAGAAGATCAATCAGAGGGAGGAATAGCATCGGCCAGAAGTTCCAATCCTGGTAGATCCAATTCACCTGATGTTTGCCCAGTATGTGGTGATAAATTAGTCCATCAAGAGGGCTGCGTTATCTGCAGATCTTGTGGTTGGGGAGTGTGTGAAGGTTGAAAGAATCTGGAAAATTGTTGACATTTATCGGTACAGGCGATGGCAAAACAACGGCCGCCCTAGGTCATGCGATCAGGGCAGCAGGACATGGAAAACGCGTTATCGTACTTCATTTCATGAAAGGGAGAAGAAACATCGGGGAGTATAAGTATTTCGCGAACAATGGTGAAAGAGGGATAAAGGTATACTTATGCGGATCCCCTCGTTTCTTAATCTCCATCGAGGACAAATGGGAACATCTGGTTAAGGCAAAAGAGAGCATAAAACTTGCAAAGAAGATCCTTGCCGAAAACAGATGCGACCTCTTGATCCTTGATGAGATTCTTTACGCCATAAAATATGGCTTGATTAGAGAAGAGGACCTCCTATCTTTGGTGAAACATCGCGGGAGTACTCACATAATCCTAACCGGAAGAGAAGCGAGCAAGCGCATTCAAAAGGCATCTGATATTGTCACTCTGATGAATGAGATCAAGCACCATTATAATATCGATAAGACTACGATCCTTGGTCTGGATTACTAAAAAGAGAGTGCTGTTATTGGTTGTAGTTTCTTTTGACATTGTCCCTATCGGGACAAAAGCAACAAGTGTCAGCCAATTTGTGGCAGAAGCAATAAAGGTAATAAGAGAGTTCAAAGACTTGAAATCCACTTTGACTCCAATGTGCACGATCCTTGAGGGAAGCCTGGATCGCGTGATGACTGCAATCATTAAAGCACATGAGGCGGTATTCAAGGCAGGCGCTGAACGAGTTGTTACCAGCATCAAGATTGATGATCGACGAGATGTCAAGAGAAGAATGGGAGACAAAGTAAAAGCTGTTGAGGATAAGCTCTAATCTTTTACAGCCTCAAATATGGAATCCAACAGCTTGCTTTCTGATAGAAGGCCCACGACATCTACCTTGTCATTTATGACGGTTCTTGGCACCGCTGTCACATTATACTTCAGCGCCATATCTCTGAATTCCATTGATTCAATCATTTCCGATTGTATCTTATCGCTGGCGACCGCCAGTCTATGAGCTAGTCTGACCATGGCAGGACAGTAAGGGCATGTCGGCGTTGTAAAGACTTTTATGTTCACAGGCTTTTCCAGTTTTTCCAATCTCTTGAGTGTACCACTGCTCAGATGAGCTTTGCCTTTAGATACTTCGACAATACTCTCTATAAAGGGGCCAAACTCATAACCAGACATAATACCCGAATATCTTACTCCAAAGTCTTTTTCACCTACAATGATCGTCGTTGGATGTCTTTCGACATTCAACTCTTTCGCCCTCGCCTCATCCTTCCTACAATCATATCTCTCAACATGGACTTTTTTTGATAGCTCTGAAACCCCCTCAAGAAGTTCATATGTCTGATTGCATAATATGCAATTCTCAGCACAATGGAAAAAGAGAATTCTTACATCTGACTTCAACTCATTAAACATCTCCTCTACATGCTCCCTAGTCTCATCACCAATTCCAACTGGCACAGACATTCCTCCTTATCACGGACCCATAGAGCTAGCTGATTTCTTCAAGTGATTCATCAAGCCCTTTCAAAGCACTGGTATACCATTGGCTCAGCGCTTCGCGAATCCGTTCTTTTACTTGTTCCCGCGGGATAGCCTTGTATCCATAGTGTCGTCCTCCCCTGTCTATCAGTATTTCTTTCCGGAGGGCAAGTCCCTTGCTTATCAGATTCTGAAGAAGCCTCTGAGCAGTTGGCCTGCTTTTTTTCAGAAGTTTTGCCATTCTATGTACCGTTACGAATTTGTTCTCTTTCAGAAGCGTGCTGTATGCCTCTATTTCCGAGCTATTTATGGCTAGGACACATTTCAGAAGATCTTCGATCTCTACATTTCCTGATGTAATCTGAGACTTTATGTCATTTATTCTCATCCATAATCCCCGATTGTTTACGTGTGTTGAACAAACACGAAAAGTATATAAATACTTTGTGGCTACTACTTCACGACCTCTCCCCGATTCATGAACCTTGATTGTGGAGCTGGTCCTATGAAAGAAGACAGCGAACTCAAACGCATAAGAGAAAAAAAGATGAAGGAGTTGATTAAACACATGTCAAAAGAAGAGACAAGCGTAGAAGTACCCACTGGAGTTCAGAATCTGACTTCCTCCAATTTCGACGAAATTGTTACAAAAAGCTCTGTACCAGTCATTGTGGATTTCTGGGCTGCATGGTGTATGCCCTGTCAGGTAATGGGTCCGATTTTTGATTCCCTGGCGAAGAAATATGCCGGAAAAATGGTGTTCGGCAAGGTCAATGTTGATGAGAATCCAAAACTTGCGACACAATTTGGGGCCAGCAGCATACCTACTTTCATAATCTTCAAGGGAGGAAAGCCAGTCGAACGTATAATTGGTGCAGTTGGACCACAATTGGAAGAACCAATTAAGAAACATGTGTAAAAACCCTTCATATCGTAACGTTAACTTTTTTATATCCAAAGCTATTTTAGGGTGAAGCAATCTGCATTAGCTGGAGATGATGTTTTTGGAAAAGAAAATCTTGGTGGCAGTAGATGGAAGCAAGGTATCTGATAAAGCCATGAATCAAGCTGTTGAAATGGCAAAGCCAATGGGGGCAAAAATCGTTGCGGTTCACGTCATTGACGAAAGGGTAATAACGGTTTATGCTGAGACATCAGGCGAACCTACCAAGGGAGTTCTTCGAAAATTTGAGCAAGCAGGCGAGAACTATCTCGAGCATGCCAGAAAGATAGCTGCAAAACAGGGCGTACCTGTTGAGACAAGAATTCTACGGGGAACACCCTGTGCCGAGATAACAGAAGAGGCAGGAAAGATTAAAGCGGAGCTCATTATCATGGGAGCTCATGGTATGCATTCGTCCACCAGAAAGTTCATCGGAAGTACCGCTGAAAGATGTGTGAGAATGTCTTCTGTCCCGATTCTGCTCGTAAAGGATTAGATCCTTGTCTGTTTTTTCTTTAATATCTGATTCTTGACCACTAGAGAAAAGCTTGGAGCTCCTGGACTGAAAAGGGGTCAAGGTTTTAGAACATATGTTCTAATGATTCCACTTTCCCAAAGCAATAATTTTAAATACCAGCTTTTATCAGTGCGCCTGAGACAAATCTCGCTAAAAAGCATTAGGAAGGGATTATTGACATGTCAAAAGAAGAAACTGCAAATCCTGCTCCGCTTGGTCTGGCGGGTTTTGGATTGACCACGGTGCTTCTAAACATAATTAACGCTGGACTCGTACCCATTGAGGCTGTCGGAATGATACTTCCCATGGGTCTTTTCTACGGAGGACTGGCCCAGCTAGCAGCTGGCATGTGGGAGTTCAAAAAAGGAAATACTTTTGGAGCAACCGCTTTCAGTTCCTTTGGATGTTTCTGGTTTGCTTTCGCTTTCATATTACTGTTTGAATCTCTTGGTATTATTCAACCTGTTCCAGCGGAAGGATTGGCCATATTCCTAGGAGGTTGGGGATTCTTCACAGCTTACATGGCGATAGGTACTTTCAGAATATCGGTGGCAACACAAGTGATCTTCATAACATTAACGATACTTTTCTTTCTATTGGCCATAGGGCAATTCGTTCCAATTGTGCACACAATTGCTGGATGGGAAGGGATATTCTGTGGATTCAGCGCTCTATACACATCTGCGGGTACCGTTATCAATGAAACCTGGGGCAGAGAAGTTGTGCCTCTGGGGCATGTGAAGAAAAAATAGAACCACCATATTCAAATTCTTTTAATATTTTTATTTTGCAGGAATAAGCGTCTTGACTTATCCACAATCATAGCAGGTTGTCTTGTCAAAATCAACGATTCTTTCTGAAATCTTTCTTTTCTGCTCACTTGTGAATGTGGTTTTTCCACACTTCGGGCACTTCAAGCATTCAACATCGTAGAAGACTATAATTCCGAATTTGAATTCAGTTTTGTCTTTATTGAGTTCAGTATTGCAGTCGGGGCATGTTGCTATGCCTGCCAATCTTTCCACCTCTTCACTTGAAACGCTTTCATATTGTGCCTGATAGAAGACCAAACGACACAAATATTCTTAAATCTTTTCAATTAGCGCTTTTGGAATCCACAATCTAATTGAAGGACCACTATCCTAGAAATTCCTTAGAACATATGTTCCAACATACTGATCCGAAAAACAAAAGCAATCTGTATTTCAATCTTCATCGACTGAAAGCAGTCTCAGGTCGCCATTTTTGTTCAACTGCGCTATTTTTGCATCTATCGGTCTTATGTAATTCTTGGCTGAAAATAGGCTCAGGATCTTGTTGTTAAACAAGAAACGGTATCCTTTGGGAAAGACTTGATGCCCTCTTATAAGCAAAGTAATATTGTTCTTCTCGGCAAACTGATTGAAAACATCTTGGCCAAAACAGAAGATTCTGGACCCTCTGTTGCTTTCAGCGAATCCTTTTACATTCTCCATGGGATCATTCCACAGGATCTCATATGTCAGAGGATCCGTTATCTTGACCTGCTTCGGTATTCTTTTCAATTGATCTATATCACCAAGTTGAGTCGCAAGACCGCCATGAAGACATAATACTCTTTTGTCAATTAGGCAACTATAGGGTAGATGTGAAAAGAGATTGTTATAACTATTATAGGATTTCTGAGTTGATTTTTTCATGACTTCGTCGAGAAAGCCATAGCGCGAATTGACCTCAGGCGTCTCATGATTTCCCCTGAGAAGAATGACCCTTTTCGGATGGACCAGTTTCAGGCATAGAATGTAGTTAATGTTTTCAATCTGGTGCGATCCACGGTCAACGTAATCTCCAAGAAAGACTATGTGTTCATACTCCCTTTCCATGAATCTCTCAATGATTGAAATCGTCGAATCCAGGTCGCCGTGTGTGTCTCCCACAAAAAGAGTATTCACATTGTCGAACTGAACCAAAGGTTCTTCCCGTCTAAGTACGGTAAGAGCCCTCTCAATTAGGAAAGAGATCTCGCCTTCTTCAAGTTCAAATACCTGTCTGGGATTTTCTAATATTTCTCTGGTTCTCATGTCAAACCCCAATCGACCCTCACATCAATGTAAATATGTTGGAATTTTCAAATAACCTTTTGGTCATGATTCGATGAGGGATCTCAAAATTCGCAGATTCTTCCTATCACTCATTTCCGTACCTGGGGTCTCAAGGATCATTGACACATTCTGAAACCTTCTATCATTAACAAGCAATCTGAATCCCTCAAGACCAATTTCTCCTTCCCCTATGTTTTCATGTAGATCTCGTCTACTTCCGAGCGTCTGTCTCGTATCGTTAAGATGAATTACTTTGAGTCTATCGAGACCCAAGATACCATCAAACTCATCCATTGTGGTATTGTAGGCATCTTCCTCTCTTAGATCATAACCCGCTCCAAATGCATGGCTGGTGTCGAAGCATACGGCGATTCTATCCTTGGGTTCAACGAGATCTATTATGTCTGCCAACTGTTCAAATCTGTAACCCAAGCTCGTCCCCTGGCCTGCTGTGGTCTCAAGCAAAACCTCCAATTCAGATTCTTTCGTTCTGGCTAGAACTTCGTTTAGAGCTTCGGCTATCCGATTTATGCCCGCTTCTTCGCCGGATCCCATATGGGCTCCCGGATGAAACACCAGATATTGGATGCCCAAAGCCTCGGCTCGAATGACCTCTCCGTGGAATGATTCTACGGATTTCCTGAAGAGTTCAGCATTTGGACTTGCCAGATTAATCAGATACGCATCATGGACCACGGCTTCTCTTAATCCATTGCTGATCATTTCACTCTTGAAAGCAAGGACTTCATCCTGAGTCAAAGGTTTTTCATACCACTGTCTCTGGTTCTTAGTGAAGATCTGTATACTCTCGCATCCGATTTCTTTTCCTCTGCTCGGGGCCTTGTCTACTCCGCCAGAGATTGAAACATGAGCACCTAGCCAACCCATAGACGGTCCCTAGGGTTAGAGCAGAAAGAACTCCTTAAAAAGATACCATTTCTTAGCAAATTTGGTTCTGAGAAGGTTGAGTTTAGAAATCACTCGAATGAGAAGATCTGGCTAGATCATTCAAACAATCTAAACCAAAGAATTGTGAGAAATACAAATCTCTCTTTTGGAATAAAGATTTTCAATTGAAAAAGTTGTCAATATCGCAAAATATATTAGACTTCGTGCCCAATGCTAATATATAGAGCTTAATCTCCATAGAGGCGGAGAGACATGAGCGATGGTCATATCATTGAGAAAATATCTGAACTTAACGGGATACTGAAAGATCTCCTACTGATGAATTTTACGATGTTTCCAGATCCACTAGAAAAAGAAGATAAACCCGTAGAAGAGAAGATTACGGAATTCATTGGATCGCTAGCAGAAACGGAAAAAGCCTTGGATACATTTGGAAAATGGATCAAAACAAGACAAAAAGCTTACGAGTACATCAAAACATTCTTTAAATTCCTGCGTGCAGCTATCTCTGAGAAGGGTGACATAGAATCAAGAATGAGGCTAATAATCATACCTCTACTCAAAGATATATCACACAATATAGATATTGAGAAAAAGCTTGGTTCAGAACTTAAAGAGGTTTTTCCAAAAATCAGGAAAGTTGCTGAAGGACATGATACAACGCTAAAGAGAATATCAACATACCATGAGATCATCGGTTACGACTCAAGAGAGTGTATTTCCGAGGTTGAATCATTCTTCAAGGCGATTGTTAATGGTCGATTCAAGGAGGCCAGCAATCTGCTGGAAAAGATCAAGGCAAGATGTGAAAAACTGAGGGAGAATGTTGAGAAATCTTGTGGTAAGGGTGAGGAGATTACTGCAAGATGAATATGTGACTGTCGTTCATTCCCTGTCTTTGTCCAAGCGAGTACTCCAATCATTCCAGCTTAAGAAAGGTAGGATCATTTGAATTTAGGTGGAACTGCTTCAAACCCCCCTTCTCCAGAGATTTATCACAAAGAAGTGCAAAAATGTCTCCGAAATCTATTTGTTCATATTGATCAAACACCTTTGCTCGAACATACGTAATCCATTCTTCATCTGCATATGTAGGAGAGAACCTGTGAGTTTCCAATATATTGTACGCATGTTGCATGGCTTCTTCGAGCTTTTCAAACTTCATCTCGACAAGTTTTAGCGGATCCGCATTCACAAGCTGAAGAACAATATCCCTACTTTCTCCTGAATTGTGGGAAGCCAGAGTAATCTTGTTCTTAGGGTAGATTCTGTTCACAAGGATAAGTGACAATTCCTTTTGGGATACTCTCATTTTATCAAGTTGTGGTGTTTCCCAGAATGTCTCAACCTTTTGGAGATCTATAGGTTTTCTTGGTACCATGTATCAACTCCCACTCCTCGGGGGGTGTTTATATTGTTAAGTTCTTCGACATATGGTTGTGCTACTCCAATACTTAAATTCAGCTAAACGGAGGGAGCTATCATTCTAGAAAAAACAATTGTGGAAAACAAGCAAACCAAACTCGAAGGGATACTGGATAGATTGAAGCGAAATGCAGCACTCCTCGATGTTGTGTATGCTTCGAACGAAGGCATGCCAATCGCCTACTCTTCAACCCTGCCAGAGACCAAGATTGACCTAGTCTCAGCATTGGGAGCAGCCAAAATATCGCTTGCAAATGATTTTTCAACAAGTGTTTACAACTCATCGACTCCCATTCCGCTCAGGAGATTCATCCTAGAGCACGAAGATCCTAGGAGGATAAATGGCTGCAGACGTGTGGTTATTATGCCTCTTTTGGAAGGCATTCTCATAACTCTGTCCTCCAAGGTCAATTTGGGGCTCGTTCTTTTGGAAATGAGAAAAGCTGCACAAATAATTGATCAGACAATTTAGAGGATGAGAAATGAGGCATCTCTATAAGATATTGATGATAGGAGAAAGCGGAGTCGGAAAGACAACCTTTCTGTTACGGTTTCAAACCGGGAAATATGTCCCAGCGACTTCTACCGTTGGACTGAAACCCATAATAATGGGTCTGAGAAATGGCAGCGGAGATGTTGTCAACCTGCAGATCTGGGACTTTGGGGGTCAGGAACACTTCCGTTTCTTTCAGGACAGTTTTTGTAGAGGTGCCCATGGAGCGATAATAATGTTTGATACCACCGATAACTTCTCATTCATCAAGATTGGTGGTTTCTGGCTCAACTTCGTTAAGAGAAATGCGGGAAGTATACCTGTAATCTTAGTAGGAGCAAAAATCGATCTTCTTGATCGTCGGCTTATCTATGAGGAGAATGTTGAGCTGCTATATCGAGAAAACAATGAGATCAAGAAGGTAATATTCCTAAGTTCTAGGACCTCTCCTCCTGAGGTCATTGTTTCGGTTTTTCAAGATTTAGTGGATTTTATCGATAAAGAGGGGATAGAAGCATGGACAATGAACAAATGATTCGAGCAGAACTTACTAAGTGGGATGAAAAGCATTACAAAATGGCATGCCCGATTTGCGCAAGAAAGATACCTTTTAAGCTGAATTGGAACCAACACATGAAGAATGTTAGAGAGGCAGACGGAAATCCATATGGGATATCAATCATCCATGGTGAAGGAAGCAAAGTTCATGCCTTAACTGTTTTCGTTGACAGAGAAGGGATTCCCCGAAGAGGAAACGTGTCCGATAGAGTTCTTATGGTAACGAGAAAACGTTTTCCAAAAGAAGAGGAGGAATCAACATCTCCAGAATCTGATTCTGGAATTATCACTCCTCCAGCACTAAGCAAAACATGGCTCCAGGTCTTTCAAGAGGAGCCTGAAGCTGATTTAGAGCTAATAGTCTTCAATAGGGATATGAGGAGCTATGGAGGTTTCTACAGAGAACTACGCCCCTCGAAGTTCTTTGACTTGGTGGATTCCTCAATTGGGGGGCCAATACAGCTCATAAACGAGGGGATTGTCCAGATGATTCCGGCCAAAAAACACACCTTTGTTTTCAGGGACGGCAAAAATATCGAAAGAATAGAACCACTTGTACATTTCTTCAATGAAATCGATAACGAGCTATCAATCGAAAGGCTTCATAGAATGCTTCTGAGAATTCTTGTTCAATATGCTTCCTTTCCATCAGAGACCTTTCTTGATGATGCGTCAATCATGGTTAAGGATCTGAATAAGTTGGTTCGTATTGATTTTAATGATATTCCTGAATCGGCTTGGGATACGGTTTTAGGGGCAATTGGAAAAGTATTGGCTCCTGAAAGACTAAAGGAGAAGGTATGGAACATGGAGTTACACAGACTCCTGGAAATGCTCCCTCTAGACGATTCTAATTTCTTCGGAGATGTTGTCAAAAACTACCCAAATCTAAAGAATTTGGGAATTATTTGTGAGTGGTGATTTATGTGGCGGTTGAAGGATTAAGTCGAAAGCTAAGAACATGGAGATTTTTGATTGGAACGGGACGCAAGCTCTCAAAAGAGAATGTTGGCAGCAAATTGATTATACCCGAATTTTATCGAGGAGTTAAGAAATCAGGATTTTGGGAGTACTTAGATACATCCAATCCGAAAACCATTGAAGAGATAATTGACAGATTTGGAATCCAACGAAAGGACTATTTACGTAGTGTGTTTGATCTTTTGGTGGATAAGCAAGTATTGACACCAATGCTCAACGATCTGGGAGAAAGAGCCTATTGTGTAAACGAGAAAGGACTCAAAAAGTGGTTAAAGCTGTCTCCGACCTACGAGAAATCCTTTGCTCCATTCTTTGAATCATCAGAGAAGAATGAACTGATAATGCGATATTTGCAGGGTAAGAAAACAGCATTCGCCTCCCGTGATGAAATGATCAAATGGTATAAGACATTGAGTGAGGAGTTCCATCAAACTGGAAGAGAGTTACTCATCACCTTTGGGGGCAATGAATCTTTCAGGGGGAAACACATTCTCGATCTGGGATGTGGTTTTGGTGATGAAATTCAGCAACTTTATGAAAGATTCAACGGAGATTGCAGGATTACGGGAATAGATTTCGATAGTGCGCTAGTTGAGATTGCCAAGAGAAGGGAAGTTACCGACCAGAATGGAAAAACCAAACGATTAGGCGATCTTGAGAACGTCAGAATACTCGCTGTGAATCTGGGGAAATCCTTCCCACTTGATGATGAATCCGTAGATACGATCTTCTGTTTCGCTCAATTATACTGGCCAAAACCTGAACAACAGAAGTTGGAGGTACAGGAATCTTGTCGTGTGCTCAGAGCTGGTGGAAAGCTACTCGTTGCAGGAATATTCGATCAAAAAAATCCCTTGGTACTCTGGGTCCAACCCCATGGCGGGCACGGGTATGTTTCCAGAAGTGATTTCACACAATGGTGCAAAGATGGCGGTGTGGAAAAGCAGTCTTTCGGTGTTCTAGGAGGGCTGTTTGTTGGTGAAAAAGCCCCGATTAGTTAGAAACCAAGTTTATATCCCATAACAGGGCGTAGATTCCCAATTTACTCGAACAAGCAACCCAGAAGATTAGATCGAGTAAACTCTACCAACTCCTACTCTTTTTATTTTGACTCTCCACCCCTCAATCTTGCTTTGTTTTTTCTTAGAACATATGTTCTAAATATTTCCTCTTGCGAATTATTCCTTCTTGTTTTTTGCTATGACTTGGTCTCCCCGTAAAGATAAAGAAACAATCTTTAATTATTGAATGGTTTTTAATGCATATCAGCTAAACTGTGATTGGGGGAAAGCTCATTTTGATTTGGATAGTCGGGATAGAAGAAACCTATGAGAGCCAAAGAATCTTACAGGAGTTGAAAAACTCTGGTTTGGAGTATAGATTCGTTGGGTGGAACGATATAACTCTCCCATTAAGAGAAGTGCCCGATCTTTGTGTTATTAGAACTCCCGCAGGATTGATGGGATTGCATGTTCCCTATATGCTCTCTGTGATGGAAGAGTTGGAAAGACAAGGCTGTAGGACAATTCCATCGTCCCAAACCCTGTACAAATGCGATAAACTGAGTACGTACCTACTATGGAGAAAACACCTGAAGAACTACATTGAAATGCCAGAAACAATCTGTACACTGAATCTTGATACTGCTTTGGAATTCCTAAAAAAGAGACAGAACATAGTCTTCAAGCCGATTATTGGTGGAAGGGGAATAGGGGTCGAGCTGATCCAAGAGAATGAAGTACAAATCCTCAAAGAACTACATAAGAAGCATGGAATTCTGTACTTACAGGAATTCATACCGAATCCCGGCTATGATATGAGGACATTGGTAATAGGAGAAAACATAGCATCCCAATATGCACGATATAATCCTAAGGAATTCAGACATAACCTCTATCAGGGAGCTATCCCTTTGACCATAAATGAGACGATGAAGATTGACTCGAAAGTCGAAGACTACGCCAGGCAATCAAGGGAACTGGCTTTTAAAGTAAAGGACTTATTCTCACTTGAGATGTTTGCAATTGATACTATACCCTCCACTGAAAAAGAATTGTATTTTCTGGAAGTCAATGCCCTTTTCGGATTTAAAGGTCCAAAAGAGAATATAGCAAAAATGATAGTAAACCACCTAAGAGAATATTGACCTAAAGATAATTCCCGGATCTGCCTCACAAACAAGGCATGAATCGGCTCCTCATCTTGAGGCCAAGAATATTGAAGCCATTATAAGTATGGCACCTATGCTCCCTATAATTGTAAATCTTTCACCCAGTAGGAAGAACGCGAGAACCATGGCCCACACGACCTCAAGAAGAAGAGTGATTGCTGAAGTGGTTACTGTAATGCCCTTTAGCCCTTCACTCCAAAGAAAATAGGTTACTGTTGAACAGAAGATTGCAGTAAAGATTATGGCACCCCACGCTTGCCAAGCCATGGCTGCTATATTCGTCGTTCCAAAAATGAATGCAAATGGAAACTGGACTGTTGCTGTTATGACCATGATGCAGACTGTCATTTCTGTCAAGTTTGTTTCCTCTGAGACCATTTTCTTGTTGGATACCATGAAAAAAGCCCAGAAGACTCCTGCAAGGAACACCAGAATATTTCCGGCAAGCTCGCCGCTCATCAACCCAGTCAAGTTTCCTCCTGTTGCAAGCAGTGCAGAACCCAAGAAACCAGAAAAAACGCCGATTTTCTTCTGATTCGAAAACTTTTCCTTGAAGATCAGGAAGCTTAGTATGGCGACTATTATCACACTCGAGTTTACCAGGAGTGAGGATTTTGAAGCTGTAGCATAAGTCATCCCGAGGTATTGAAATAAGTAGCCTGCTGCATTAAAGCCCCCAACCAACCAGACCACTTTATTCCTAAATAGTGATAATCGAATTCTCCTCAAGTAAAATGCTACAGGCATGATTGTGATGGAGGCTATCAGAAAACGTAGGAATGTGAAGTTGAACGCATCTACATAGTCCAGCCCGACCTTATTGATAATAAAACTTGATCCCCATATCAGACTTGCCAGAACAGTATTCCACACGTAATATGCTTGGCTTTTCTCGTTAAGTGATTTGGCTTCCTCCAGAGCTATTAACCCCCGTTACACGAGCAGGTTTTGAAACTAATCTGCTTGATCTAGATAGTCTGTGAGTTGCTCTTAGAGAATCTTTGGTCATGAATTCCTTCAAAGCATGGGTTTATTGTTCCTACCATTCTACCGCTACTTATCTATAAAGATTTCAGTCATTAACGATTAACTCATTTCGGTAACTGCATGGTGAAAACACAAGAGAACTCCTTTTCCTGCCAATTGAAAAATACCTCTAGAGGATTCCCTCGCGTTTTCCCCTCATTGACTACTCAAGAACACACAATTCCTAGTTCTGGGGAGCAATCAATCTACCACTAAAGTTAAATGCTCTCCCCGTCACCTGTAATTCATGCTCCCCCTGGACTTCATCCTCAAAATCATGGTAGTAACTTCTTCCGGAGCACTGTCTCCGGGACCTCTAACTGCCTCAACAATTATGATAGGCTCAAAAAGGGGATTCTGGGGGGGAGTATTGGTGAGCATTGGTCATACCATCGTAGAATTCCCCTATGTTGTTCTGATAGCTTTAGGAATAGCGACTGCCCTCATTGATCCACTGATTAGTAAGGTCATAGGCTTGATAGGCGGTATTATACTCATACTCTTGGGATTCCTCATGGTAAAAGATGCCTTTAGTCTTCGAAGGGAGAGTAACGATAAAATTAATGAGAAAGCGGTAGATTCTATGGATAGTGTGATTGATGAAGAATCCTCTCGCAAGATTCTAAAGTCACCAACCATTGTTGGAATCATGCTTTCGGGTCTGAATCCTTATTTCATTATTTGGTGGCTGTTTGTTGGGGGATCATTGGCCATAGAAGCTTTCTCTTACGCAGGATTTCTGGGTGTAGTAATCATGTATTTGGCTCATGTCTGGATGGATTATGCCTTTTTGTCGGCATTATCATACCTTTCTAAGAAAGGATATGAAATAATAAAGATGCGGGGCTATCAAATACTGCTTACAATCATTGGGATAGCCATGATCATCTTTGGCCTTGACTTTGTGATCTTTTCTATTTTTGAAACCAGAATCCTGCCAATATAGCGACGAATATATCGAAGAATGATTTTCAACATCGAGCAAAAAATGATTTGAGCTCATGTGAAATCAGCCGAAACTCTTGTTGGCGTGTGGGATGCACATCCGGATAGAGTCACTCATCTCTTCTTTATCCGCCGGGTGAACCATGAAAGACCGAGTCCTTCCACATTATATCCCAGACATCTTCCTCGGTAAAGGTCTCCGCCTCTACTATTTCCTTATCTATCCTTGTTAACAGCTCGTGATGTCTATGCTCATCGGCTATTAAATA
>JBHLKK010000037.1:0-14816 GCA_048886745.1 Candidatus Hodarchaeota archaeon
AGAAATGAAGCAACAAAAGAAGAAGTGGATGCAGCAGTCAAATATCAAGCGGGAATTCCGATGGGTGCATTTGAACTAGCAGACTATGTCGGACTAGATATTGCATATGAGGTAGGAAAGATCATGGAAGGTGCATACGGAAAGAGAGTCAAACTATGCCCAATAATAGTTCCACTGGTTGAAGGCGGGAAGCTTGGACAAAAGACCAAAGAGGGTTTCTATGATTGGAGCGCCGGCAGACCAAGAATACCTTTTGATATCGCAGATAAGTTTGATATTGATAGGATTTACGCGGTAGCGGTCAATGAAGCAGCTTTTCTAATCTACGAAGATGTAGCAGATCCTGCAGACATAGATAGAGCAATGAAGTTTGGTACAGGCTGGCCGTCGGGTCCTTGCGAACTTGGGGATGATATTGGCCTAGACTTGGTCTTCAATAAGCTGAACGAACTATTCGAAAAACATAAGGAAGAAATGTATAAGTCGTGTCCTTTGTTGGAAGAATATGTGAAAGATAACAGACTTGGACAAAAAACAGGAAGGGGGTTCTACGAATATGGCTAAAAAAGAAGAGGCTGTTACGTATAAAACCGAAGAAGGAATTGGCTGGATAACACTCAACAGACCGCATAGACTGAACGCAATCTCGGTAGATATGGCTGAGGCATTCTTGGCTGCAATTGAAAAAGCTGAGCAGGACAAGGAAGTCAAAGTGGTTGTAATTACTGGAGCCGGGGATAGATCTTTCAGCTCAGGAGCAGATATAACTGTATTTCCTACCTTAACTGCAATTACTGCAGAGGAAGGTTCTGCAACAGGTCAAGACATATTTGGGAAGATTGAAAAATCAGCCAAGCCGTATATTGCAGCAATAAATGGATACTGTCTTGGTGGAGGGTTGGAATTATCATTGGCCTGCGACTTCAGAATATCTGCAGAACGTGCAACTTTTGGAAACCCAGAGATAAAGCTAGGCCTGATACCAGGCTGGGGGGGTACTCAAAGGCTCGTAAGAATATTGGGACTGGCAAAGGCCAAAGAACTAGTAATGCTGGGAGAGCAGATTACTGCAGAAGAGGCTTTGAGAGTAGGGCTGGTTAACAGAGTTGTACGCTCAGAAGATTTGATCAGAGAAACAAAGGTTCTGGCCAAAAAACTAGCTTCAGGACCACCAATCGCTCTGAAATTCGCGAAACGGCTGTTAAATCTGGCTACTCAGGTACCTCTAGAAGTTGGTCTCATGGTTGAATCAGAAGCTTTTGGTCTCCTCCGAGCCACAAAGGATGTAGTAGAAGGCATTTCGTCATTCATGTCTAAAAGCGAGCCAGAATTCAAGGGCGAGTAATCGGCAACAGAAAAACAGGTATGTATCAAACCATCCTAGAATCATCTCGAAACCTATCGAACCAAGCCAGGGTCGCTTCAATTATCTCTTTTTCTTTATTATGATAGGAGTGATTGGTCTGTCGAAGAACAGTGAGTTTCTTTGGTCCTTTAATGCAGAAGAAGAGTGTTTTTGTCTCTCTTAATGTTACATATTCATCATTATCGCCCACTAGAACGACAGTAGGCTTGGGGGACATGATTGACAACATATCGCCTGCACTAAGCGTCATGAATTTCTTGCGAACAAGGCTGAGCCTCAATGGAAAGCCAAAGATCTTCATATCGGCCCCTTTTAGATGGATAGCTTTATCCAAGTATGAAAGAAGAATGAAGGCAATATAACTTAATGCACCTTTTTGATTTATTATGAAATTTCTAATAGTGTAGTATTCCTTCGGAGGTGTCGACCACAGAGCCAATCCTCTAACCCCTGCCTCATTTCTTGTGGCATAGGTGGCCATTATCCCACCCAAACTGTGCCCAACGACAAATATCTTATCAGAAATGACTTCTTTTCTAGAAGATAGATACCTAATAGCGGCTTTAACATCTAGTCTTTCCTTGAAACCATAGTCAAAAGATCCTGAGGAGTTTCCAGAACCTCTGAAATCAAAAATCAGAGAAGTATAACCACGTTCGCACGCATTTTCTATGAATCTTCTGTAGAGACTGCTTTTTCTGAATCCCCACTTGCTCATGCCGTGACAGAATATCAAACCTGGTGATGGTGTTGAATCTGGGATGTAGAGAAGACCGGTGATTCTTGCGTCATGAGATTGAAAATTCACTTCTTCGATATTCAAGGCTTCGACCTTCGTAGTTTGTCTAAACTCAGCTCTGATGGCATCTAATGTACCATTTCAGACTTATAACTATCGTTGATAAATGTGTACAGAAGAAGCAATGAAAAACGCAGGAAATGAATTGGTATCAGAATCCCTCGTTTGAAAATGACAACTATTTGTTTTATATATTTCCACTAGGCATATGATTAGCCAAATCTCTAAATTGAGAGGTGCTTAAATGGGGAAAGCTAAACCGAAATATTGGCCTGAGGGGGTCCCAGCTTCAATCAAATATCCAGAGATAACACTGCCAGATATGCTAAGGAAAACCGCAGAGAATCATCCGACGGCGACGGCGATAATATTCAAAGGTAACAAAATAAGCTATCAAGAGCTTGATGAGCATGTGAGCAGATTTGCCTCAGCTTTGCAGGATATGGGGGTCAAAAAGGGAGACGTAGTCGGGTTAATGCTTCCAAACATGCCCCAGTTTGTTATTGGATATTACGGAGCCATGAGGGCGGGAGCGATAGTCACTGCCATAAGCCCGCTATTTCAGGAAAGAGAAGCAGCGTTTCAGATTAGTAATTCAGGAGCAAAAACCATAGTAGTTCTTGATCTGTTCGAGTCTGTAATCAAGAATGTCAAAGAGGAGACAAAGCTAAAGAACATTATAGTGGCAAAATTCGCAGATTATCTATCTACAGGAAAAAGGATTTTTGGCAGGCTATTAGGGAAAATCCCTGGAAAGAAAGTTGAGAAAGAAGAGGGGATTCATTTCTTCAAAGAACTAATAGGCAAGTATCCACCTGAGCCTAAAAAGGTGAAGATTGATCCCAAGGAAGATCTCGCAATACTGCAATACACTGGAGGGACAACAGGCACACCAAAAGGAACGATGCTTACTCACTTCAACCTTGTTTCCAACGCCATTGCTTGTACAAGATGGCTCGCAGGTTCAAAGGAGGGAGAAGAAACATTCCTTACCGCTCTTCCGCTTTTCCATATATTCGGTATGACGACTTCAATGAATGATGCGGTCGCTATGGCAGGTACCATGGTTTTAGTTCCGAAATTCAGTGTCGCTGATGTTCTTGAAGAAATCGAGAAGAACAAAGTAACAATATGGTGCGGAGTTCCCACAATGTACGCTATCCTGGTGGCACGACCAGAAACCACAAAATTCGATCTGTCCTCCATAAAATTCTGCCTTTCTGGTGCAGGAGCGCTTCCCCCTGAAGTCCAAAGAGGATTCATGAAATTAACTGGGGGAGCACTAGTGGAGGGTTATGGTCTTACTGAAGCCTCACCAGTTACACACTGCAACCCTCTTGACCGGACGCTAAAAACGGTGAAAATAGGATCAATTGGACTTAGTTTTCCAGATACAGAAGCCAAAATCATGGATGCCGAAACTGGAACAAAGGAGCTTCCGCCAGGAGAGGTCGGAGAACTCGTGGTAAAAGGACCACAAGTGATGAAAGGCTATTGGAAACTCCCTGAAGAAACCAAGCGAGCATTAAGAAAAGGGTGGCTTTACACAGGCGATTTAGGAAAAATGGATGAAGATGGCTATTTCTACATTGTGGAAAGAGCAAAGGACCTAATCAAATATAAGGGGTATAGTGTCTTTCCAAGAGAGCTTGAGGATATTGCATATGAACACCCCGCTGTGAAGTTATGCGCGGTTATAGGCAAGCCAGATCCTGTGGCCGGAGAGATACCCAAAGCCTTTTGCGTGCTGAAGGAAGGGGCTACAGCAACAGAAAAAGAAATCATGGACTTTGTAAATAAGAAAATAGCCAAACATAAGCATATCAGAGAACTTGAGTTCAGAGATGCAATCCCACAAACACTTGTTGGCAAAGTTCTCCGTAGAGAACTCAGAGACGAAGAGGTTAAGAAAGCTACTGAATCGATCTAAAACGTCCAATAACTCATTTCCTCCTTATTTTTTGACGATTCTTCGAATTCATGACGGAATGTAAAAAATCTTTAAATAAGTAGATTGTTTACCTCTAGGTTGGTATGCTTACCTCATTTATGGGGGAATGGAGTCGTGTTTGATTCTAATTTTATTAGGCAAATCAGGAAACAAGAGGAAGAATGGCGAGAGAAGTACCTGAAAAGAATTCCAGAAAAAAGAAATTCCTCCGGTATTCCAATAAAGCCACTTTACACTCCCAAGGACATTGAGCATCTTAGCCATGAAAAGGATTTGGGATTTCCGGGAAAATACCCCTTCACACGTGGGATTCACAATACCATGTATCGCGAACGTCTTTGGACAATGCGACAATTCTCTGGATTTGGCACAGCAGAACAGACAAACCAAAGATACAAATATCTTCTTTCAGAAGGCGAAACAGGACTGAGTGTTGCATTTGACTTTCCGACAATAGAAGGATATGATTCAGACGATCCCCTATCTTTGGGCGAAGTAGGAGTATGTGGCGTAGCCATTGATACACTAAAAGATATGGAAATTCTTTTTGATGGTATTCCACTTGATAAGGTTACAACATCTATGACGATCAATGCCCCAGCACCCATCCTACTTTCCATGTACCTCGCGGTTGCGGAAGAGCAAGGAGTTTCTTGGGATAACGTCGGGGGAACGGTTCAGAATGATGCACTAAAGGAGTTTATTGCACAGAAATCATTTATTTTTCCACCAGAACCTTCAGTCAAGTTGGTCATTGACGTCATTGAATTCTGCACAAAGTCTGTTCCCAGGTGGAATCCCGTGAGCATTAGTGGATATCATATCAGAGAGGCAGGAGCTACCGCCGTACAGGAACTCGCATTTACTCTTTCAGATGGGCTCACATATGTTGAAAAGACAATCGAGAGAGGATTAGACATAGATGGGTTTGCCCCTAGACTATCTCTATTCTTCTGTTCCCACAATGACTTCTTTGAAGAAGTAGCAAAATTCAGAGCAGCTAGAAGAATGTGGGCAAGGTTCATGAAGGAGCGTTTTGGGGCAAAGAATGATAGGAGTTTATGGATGCGATTCCACACTCAGACAAGTGGAGTAGCGCTTACCGCCCAGCAACCGGAGAACAATATTGCGCGTGTAACTATTCAAGCGTTGGCTGCAGCCCTTGGAGGAACACAAAGTCTTCACACCAATAGCTTCGATGAAGCCTGGCAACTTCCTTCCGAGAAAGCGGTCACGATCGCCCTAAGAACACAACAGATCATCGCACATGAAAGTGGAGTGACTGAGACAATCGATCCATTAGCTGGAAGCTACTACATGGAGTGGCTTACCGACAAAATGGAGGCAGAGGCAATGAAATACATCGATCGAATCGATAGTATGGGAGGGATGATTGAGGCCATAAAGAGAGGGTATCCTCAAAGAGAAATCGCAGACAGTGCTTACGAGTTCCAAAAGGATGTGGAGAAAAAGAAGCAGGTCATAGTTGGAGTAAATCAATTTGCGGATGAAGGAGAAGAAATCAAAATACCGCGCTTTAAGATTGATCCCGAAGTCGAGAGAATTCAGATAAAAAGACTAAGACAAGTCAAAGAAAGCAGGAACAAGGAGAAAGTCTCTAGGCATCTAAATGAACTCAAGAAGGCTGCTGAAAAAAATGAAAATGTTATGCCGTACGTTTTGAATTGTGTCAGAGCTTTCACCTCATTGGGGGAGATCATAAATACCCTAAAAGAGGTCTATGGTGAATATAAGGAATTACTGATTTTCTGAGGGCAGGAAATTGAGGCGAATAAAAGTCTTGATTGCAAAACCGGGCTTGGATGGACATGATAGGGGTGCGAAAGTGGTCTGCAGAACTCTTAGAGATGCAGGAATGGAAGTAGTCTATACTGGACTGAAACAGACCCCAGAGCAGATTGTAGATGCAGCAATTCATGAAGATGCAGATGTTATTGGTCTAAGCATATTAAGTGGAGCCCATAAAGTATTGCTCCCCACCATAACAAGAATCCTGAAGACTAGAGGAATTTCCGATGTATTGGTCATTGCTGGAGGCATAATTCCCCATGAAGATCATGCATTCCTAAGAGAGAGTGGGATTAGAGAGCTTTTTGGACCTGGCACACCACTTAAGAAGGCGATTGAGTTCATAAGATTTAACGTGAGCAAGGATAGAATATCGCCAGAGGAAAAGTAAATGGACGTTCAGAAGCTTGTAGAGAGTTTGTTTAAAGGAGATGTTGCCAGCATTTCCCGTCTGATAAGCTTAGCTGAGAATGATTTCTCGAAAGCAGAAGAGATTAGCAGGATAATCTATCCCCATACTGGAAAAAGTCATATAGTAGGTATAACGGGCCCCCCAGGAAGTGGAAAAAGCAGTCTGGTCAATAAATTAGCCCTGAGATGGAGAGATAGAGGAAAGACCATTGGAATAATAGCAGTAGACCCATCCAGTCCATATAGTGGTGGGGCTCTTCTGGGTGATAGGGTTCGAATGAGGGATATTGTCGGAGTTGATGGAGTCTTCATTCGCAGCATGGCCACACGCGGTTCTTTAGGAGGGCTTGCCAGAGCTACACGGGATGCTGTTAACATTTTGGATGCTTCTGGAAAGAACATAGTAATTGTAGAGACGGTGGGTGCTGGTCAGTCTGAAGTTGCAATAATGAAGGTAGCTCAGACCATAGTCATGGTGTTGTGTCCGGGTTTGGGAGATGACATTCAAGCTATGAAAGCAGGAACAACGGAAATCGCAGATATATTCGTGATCAATAAATCTGACAAACCAGAAGCAATGGAAACTGCCTATGAACTCGAGAGGGTTTTGGACTATGAAGGATTAGTTGAGAGCAAACAGGGTTGGGTGCCCCCAGTAATAAGCACATCGTCTACCAAGAACATTGGCATCGAGCAACTTCTTGATAAAATTGAAGAACATAAAAAGTTCTTGGCAAGCATGAATGCGAAGTTACTGGATGAGAAGAGGGCAATTATGGAATTGACTGAAACCCTGAGAGTAAAAGTCGAAGAGGAAGCTCTTAAGAAAGCAAAGGAGAGTGCGATGTTTAACGGTCTTATTAGGAAGATTGTCCGAAAGAAAATAGATCCTTATCAAGCAGCAAATGCTATTTTGAGGGAGTATTTAAAATGAGCAGATCAAGATCGGAAAAACGATTGAAAAAGGGATTTGTGCACGTTTATACTGGGGATGGTAAGGGCAAAACCACGACAGCGTTTGGTCTGGCTATGCGTGCGATAGGGCACGGATATTCAGTTAACATAATTCAATATCTTAAGGGAGATTATGAATACGGGGAAGTTAAAGCTTCAAAGAATCTGCCGAATCTTGAAGTAAAACGATTTGGCACACTGGATTTTGTTAATCCTGAAGAGAAATCAGAAACAGACATCGAACAGGCACGTAAAGCCTTTGATTATTCAAGAAAAGTAGTTATGAGCGGAAAGTGGGATTTCATAATATTAGATGAGATAAATGTAGCACTGGATTTTGGGCTTTTTCAGATTGAAGAAGTACTTGATTTGATTGAGAAGAAACCGAAAAATGTTGAGTTGATTCTAACTGGACGATATGCACCTCATCAGATAGTTAAGGCTGCAAATATTGTTACTTATATGAGACAAGTGAAGCATGTTTTCAACCAAGGTGTTGCACCCAGAGAAGGAGTTGACTATTGACCACTGATTCATGAAAAGGATTATTAATAACATAAGTACAATCTCAGGGGGATTTACAATGGACGAGGAAGAATTTCCCAAGGTCTTCGTTAGACGCGCTACGGGCCTAAGAAGGGAATTGGGTTCACTTTTTGCCTTAAGCTATCCGCTGAACCTTGTGGTTGGTCCTTGGATGTTTCTCTCCATACCAATAGCTTTGGTATCAAATCCCGGTGGAGACATCATAATCGCATTGGCTTTAGGGGCAGTGCCTTTCGTAATCTATATGATGAACGCCCTTTTTTTGGCAGTAGCAATGCCCAGATCAGGTGGAGATTATACATGGATTTCTAGATGCGTAAACCCAGCACTGGGTTACGTATTCAATGGATTTGGTTCATTGGCTATGTCGTTGATTGTCCTTGGCCTTGTCGCGTTGATCATAACGCAGATATTAGGTTTCTGTCTATTGATAATAGGTGTATCATTCATTCCTGCTCTCATAGGACCAGCATTTGTTTTGATGTCAAACACAATTAACATCCCCCGGCTAACCGTTGCCATTGTGATTACAGTCTTCTTTGTCGTGATTAATGCTCTGGGTCCTAAACCCATGAAGTGGACAAACTATACATTCTTTGCAATTACAATGATATTCAGTGTTCTGCTATTCATTGTATTAGGTTTCACCAATCCCAGTCAAGTCCCCACAATATGGGATTCCGTATGGGGTTCTGGTGCATATCAAGAAATAATTGATACAGCTGCCGCAGCAGGATGGACCTCAGCATCATTCGATTTTGGCTCAACTATGGGTGCTATGAGAGAACTGTATTTTCTCTACATAGGCGGAACAGCCTTAGGCTTTTTCGGAAGTGAAATTAAGGTGCCAAAGAAGAGTTTTAGCGTAGGCTATATGGGAGGTACAGTTCTAATCGCGGGGATTTATATTGGATTTTCAGCTCTACTCCTTTCCAGATATGGAGAGTTCGCATCAATGTATTCCTATGTTATGTTGGGAGAAGTTCCCACAACGATAAATCCGTATATCTTTCCAATGGCCAACGTATTTGCAGTGTCTCTTACTCCGAATCCAATTCTTCAATTTATGCTAGCTTTGGGACCTGCCATTTGGGCTATGGCATTTTTCCCGGCGATGCTTCCTGGAATGACTAGATTGCTCTTTTCAATGTCATTTGACAGATTCTTACCAGAACGCCTGACCAAAATAAGTGAAAAAACTAGAGCCCCATATGTGGCATCTATTATAATAGGCGTTTCTGCCATAGTGAGCATTTTTCTGTATGCCTTCGCGGGATTTATTGCCGGGGCTTTGGATGTCATTGCTATAAGTAGTATAACTCATTTTCTTCAAGGTCTAGCGAGCTTCACTTTGCCATTCTCCAGACCAGTTGTCTGGAAAAGCGGTTTTGGTTACACACTGAAGGGGATTCCGGTAATATCAATTCTTGGTATTCTTACAATGTGTTTTAGTGGATTCTTTATGGTTTTCTTCACAATGTTGGTGGCCGATGTACTTTCAATAGCTGTTGGCAGTGTTTTGATTGGAATCTCTTTTACAGTCTATGCTTATTACGCTTGGAAGAATCAAAAAGAAGGTATGCCGGTTAGCAAACTTCTTGGAGAGATACCCCCGGCTTGAAGAAGCCATCTATTCTAATTTTCTGCTTTTGGCAATGACCACAAATCCTTTTCTTATGCTTCCAGGTCGCTTTACAATGCTGATGCCGCTATAATCCGTGTTATATAGCTGAAAAGGATAATTCGAAGGCTCTCTTTCAAACTGCCTTACATATCTACTCAGTGTCCCTATAGACCTTTGGACCTGTTGTTTTAACCATGTTTTCTTCCTAACGAACTTTTCAGGATGTTCTTCGACATACTTGTCTATCTCATTAGATACCTGCCGATACAGATAGGCTCTTACCCCGATTGTTGCTGGTATCGCTATTGTTGCAAAAATCACGCCAACGATCCATGAGATGCCAAGAATGAAACTGAGTGCGATTAGGAGGGCAGTAACAAAAATGTTAATTATGCTCAATTTCTCTGTTAGGTTGAGGAATTTTAGCAGTTTGATGGTCTTGGGTGTGTTTGCCGGCACACGAGACATGTCATACATGACCTGATGAAGGTCGTCCCAGTCTTTCTGAAGGTCATGACCCAATGCCCCTGCTTTAACTAAATCTCCGATTCTTGTTGGATCCATAAATCGGTTTACTCTATAGCCATCGAGTAGGGTGATAACTTTTCGCAATAATGTGAGATCTATCTTAGGCAAGTATTTTGCTTTTGGCTTACGTTTACGTTCGCGACGGATCCTTTCCCTGCTCATTGGAAATCCCCCTAAGATAAAGCAATCAAGAGATATTTAAAACAAATCCCTATGTGTCAAGGCTGGATCTAGTTATGAAGTGTGCCGTACTTTCTCCAGCCATTTTATGAACTGAGACTTTGGGAATGTCTCTACGAGTTCTTATATCAGTATGTGTTACCAGAAAAATCTGTCTAAAGCTTCGATCTTCCAAGAGTTGTTCTATAACTTCAGGTCTTCTGACACTATCAAGTCCACCCAGTGGTTCATCAAGCAAGACGCAACTTACGCTCGGAGCCATTTTTGGAACATCCTTTAGGGGGCGGATTTTAGCCATGGTTTGCGCTATCCCCAACCGAAGTGCCAACCCAACAGCTGTTCTATCTCCGAAACTCAGTTGTTCTTTCCGCTTGAACATGCCATCCATTTTATCCTCTATATGAAGGCTTAAACCGGAACCAGCTCCTCCTCGTGCTTCCGTAGGAATAAGATCAATATAGGCGTACTGACCGGCAGTAAATCTGCTCAAATATGCTGCAGACGCTCTTTTTATGGCACCAAGGAGACGCTTCTGAACCACAAATTCAGTTAGGAATCCCCTCATTAGCACTTTCCGAAGGTGCTCGGTATGTCTCTGTAAATCTCTCAAGTCTTCACGTTCTCTTGCCTTTTTTTCCATATTTCTTTTTTGTGATTCAAGTTCTTTGATATGTTCATTTACTACATCCAATTCACTCTTCTTGGCTTTGATCTCAGCAGTGAGCCCAAAGAACTTGTTTTGAGTCCCTTGAATCAATGAGCTCAGATCGGAGAAGGTTTTTGCCGAAAACTTTGAGAGGAGTTCGTCTAGTGAAGAGAAACCAGTTCTTTTGAGCAACACGTTGAGCTGAGACAGTTCTTTACTGGCAGTTTCCTGGAGAGAATCGATTCTTTTGCGGACCTCAATAACCAGATCCAATTCATTAGCAGCGTGTATCAGTCCGGTGCGTTTTTGATCCAGATCCTCGGTTTTGGTGTGAAGCTTCTTATTCTCCATTTGTCTTTCTGAAATACTTGCTTTGTTTGAGTTAATAATCCCTTGATACTCTGAAATGATATCATCTTTCTTCTTTAGTGAAAGGGAAGTATTACATGTCGGACACCTAAACTCTCTTCCTTCAGCAAGGGGTGGCTTGCTTAGGCGATCTATTTTCTCTTCGAGATCACGATTCAGTCCTGTTAATCGTCCAATATCCTCAGATAAAGCGTTAGATTTCTCTCTCATATTTGCTATCCTTTGCTCTATTTTCAATTGATCTGCTTTCACTGTCTTTCTAATACGGGTCATATCCGAGGTATCCTTTGGGGGGGCTATTTTTAGATCTTTAAGCTTATCTTGGAGTCGTCTATTCTCTTCTTGTATAGATATACTGGTATTATCAACCTTGAGTTTTGCCAGCTCTACATCTCTTATGAGTTTCGCTTCAGGCAAAAGATCCAGATTGCCTTTTAGCTCCTTCTCCGATTCTGATAGGCTGGTGATTTCCTTATCGACTTCCTTCATCCTTTTTCTTCTGGAGTCAATTTGCTGTTCAATAACGTTCGGATCAATGTAGTCCTGCTCTATTCTCTCAATCTTGCCTCTGACCTCATTTTCATCATCACGCAGAGTGTCTGCTACCTGATCAAAAATCCTCAGGTTGTATACATCTTGTATGAGTTCTCGGAGTTTGGCAGGAGTTGCTGTTGCAAGTTCGGCTACTTCACCTTGACGTATTAAGAGAGTTTTCAAAGCCTGTTGGTAGCCAATTCTTAGAATGCTAAAGAGTTCTCGATCGACTGCGCCGGATCTACTTGCTAGAATTCTTTTTTGCCCATCAACAGTTTGGGACAAAACAACATTCATATTTCCTCCCCGTTCATAGGAACGATCTATGACATATTCATTTCCTTCGGCTTCAAATTCAACCGTGACTTGACATTTAGCATTTCCAAATCGGATCAGATCCTCATTGCTAAGAGGTATTGCGCTTGATCCCCAAAATGCCCAGAGTATTGCCTCGACTATTGAGGATTTTCCTGAAGAATTTCTTCCTTCGATCAATATAAGACCTTCAGGAAAGTCTTGATTCTTAGCAGGAAGTATTAAGTCCTTAAAGGGCTTAAAGTTCCTCAGGCGTATCCTTCTTATCAGCATGCTTATCACCTTTCAGCGTCTTTTTTATTGCCTTACTGGCAATCTTGATCAACACGTCTGGATCAAAATCCTTTTCGATTTCAATTGTCTTGAGATACTCTTGGAAATCCTCCTTGGCGTCTCCAATAAGATATTCAACCTCTTCATCTTGGAAGGCAGGCGGAATCCATTCTCTGCGAGCAGTCTTCCAATCCCATACTACCTGAACTACATTGAAATCATCATTTCCAAGGAGTTCCCTTCTCAGAAGCTCAAGTTCATTAGTGACTTTCCAGAACTCAAATGGAATCTTCCCTTCAAACAGGAATTTCAACCTAGCTCCTGTTTTTGAGTCCCATCCATCGGCTAGTCCCAATTTTCTGATCCAGCTCATTACGATTTCATTGATCTGTTTCGAAGTGAGGTTGGAGTCAACCTGAATTCTTTTAACATACATTGGTCTATCCAATTTCAGATGGACCTCTTTGATCTCGGCAGCTTTTCCTGATTCCACTTGAGCTATGAGAAAGCCTTTTGGATGACCATATTCATCGAATCTCCAACGTTCAGTTGAACCGGAATACCAAGCATCCTCAGATATCTTGTGCATTCTATGGTCGTGCCCGAGAGCAATATAATCGTATCCATTGTCCAGTATTCTTGGATTTAACGAATTATCTATCGTCATGCCATGAACCACAGCAATATTGATTTTGTCCTCAGCGGGTTTTTGTGCATTGACGATCCAGCTATTGAATTCGTAGGTCAGGTTTAATCGATCGATTATATCAGAGGTTATGTATGGAAAGGCAAAGATTCTTGCTTCTTCGAAGTCTAGGTAAAGGGATTTACCCGAAAATATCGCGTCCCATAAATCCCACCGGGTAAAGACATGTAATTGTGGAAAGGCTATCTTTAGGGTATCAAGTGTGGATGCACGATAGCCACTATAGACACCATGGTTTCCATCGATGGCAAACATATGAATCTTGGTTTTTGAAAAGAATGACTTCAGACTTCCAAACGCAACTTCTCTAGCCACCTCTGGTGGAGGGTGAGGCTTTTGATCCCTACCCCTAATGAGTATCAGACTCGACTAGTCAAGGCGTATCGAAAAGGTCACCCGCATGCACAATCAGATCTATCTCATCTTCTCGGTCTGCAATCTCCTTAAGTATACTTTCCCACGACTCGTAGAAATCATTCTCTACTCTTCGGGTTTTTCGCTCCACATCCCAGCCACCGCGAACACCTTCGCTGGTCCGGTATCCTAGATGAGTATCTGAGACATGAGCTATTACAACCATACAGTCACTCCTCCTAAATGAATCGAGTTCCTTTATTGAATAATAGGTTGCAAACATATAAGGGTAAATCTCCCCGCGTGATTCCATCAGCATGATCAGCGAGACCCCGAGCCATAGGTCTTACTGTCTTTTTCGAACAAATCATCAAACTTTGGAATTCTTATCGGGAGTGGCATTTTTCGATAGCTTGTAGTCAATATTGCTTCTCCTCGATCCATAGCCTTGAACTCCTTTTCAAACCCTGAGATGTTTGTTGATGCATTCTTGACAGCAGCTCTTATTTCATCCTCATTCCCCAGCTTAAGATTTATCTCTGTGTTCATTTGTGATAGTATAACCCTATCTATAGCACTTACTTGCTGGGAGATAACAATTAGTCCTATTTGGAATTTCCTGCCTTGCCTCGCTATTGATTTGAAGATACTCTCACCCCTCATCAATTCGGGATTGAGGATTGATGGAGCTTCTTCGACTGTAACTAGGACTACTGGCAGATTTACCGGATCTTTAACCACAGAGGATTCGCCTGAACGTCCTTTTACATAGAACTTCTTGACTTTATTCTTAAATGAGGAGAAGAAAGATGGGGAAAGTCTCATCTCTGCCTGTTTACCAAACTCGCTCCAGTTTGTCGAAGACTTCAAGGCACGACGCAGATCAAACAGCGTTCGGGAGACTACCGTCGTAAATAAGAATTGCTCAATATCGCTGAGGAGGCTGGTATTGACTATTATGGGACGGCCATCTTCTAGAGCTTCAATCAGATCGCCCAAGACAGACTGCCCATCATTTGTGAAGATGGAAGATCGTTCCATAAATCTTAGTCTTCTTTGGACTGCTCTGACAGTTATCTCACGATGACCTAATATAGGACCCTCCTGCTTTAATGTTTCTTCAATCCAGTCTTGACCCCATTTGTTATGGGCAACCGAAAGAAAATCGACCTGTTGAGGCTCAAACCTACGAATGCTCAGAACGTCTTGGGGAGTTATCTCTTTCCATAGTATCTTGATCGCCCTAGTATATGGTCGAACTCGTCTGGCTGCAGCTCCCAAGTATGGAGTAAGATAATAGAAGTCTCCTACTATTGCCCTTCGGGTCTCAACATCCAACGAATCCACAATATCTTGTATCCCGCGGTTATCGATCCCTAGGGCAAACTCATCATGAGGATCGATAGCCAGCATTGAAAGCCTGCGTCCTTTTCCATCTTGCCATACCTTCA
>JBHLKK010000038.1:0-14809 GCA_048886745.1 Candidatus Hodarchaeota archaeon
AAAGGGGATTAGATGCGTCTTCTCTTTATGACCAATACCGCAGCTACTAAAACAACCACTGCTCCTGCTCCCAAGCCGATGAAGATTATTGAATCGCCAACGACTGCCTGAAATGTTTCAGGAAACACCACAAACTCCGGATCGTTATCAACGCTGTAGCCATCCCAATTCGTAAAGCCGATGGTCATGAAATACATTTGACTGGTAACGTTGAAGGAGGAAACAGAGTCCTTATGACCCTCATACATTGCCTCAAATGTTCCAAAAGGCGTTGTTGAGGAATTCGTTACGTAGGTACCACCATCCTTACCCCAGACATAGGTGGAACCACCCATACGTATCTTCGCAAATTCGGTTCCATTGTTTGTAAACGTGAATTCATCTGCTGTTGTACTATTCTCATTGGTTTCAACAAACATATCATCAGCAGCAAACTGGAAGGATATCTGTGAGACGTGAGCATAATACGATATTGCCAAGGATCTGTCTTCAAGAACATTATTTGGGAAGTGGGTAAGATCCCAGTCTCCTATGTACTGATCAACTTTTATGCTGGCTTCAGTTTTGTTGGTGCCTGGATATTCAGTGGCAGAGAAGTGAGCGATAAAGCTCATCTCATCAATTGCTGCAGACTCTAAGGTTCTGTCGAAATCTTGGTCCTCGATGTTCACTTCGCCGGATGTGTAGAAGTCCCAGGCGCTAAATATCCTGTCTGATATCTGCAGCGGATACAAAGTTCCATTCACATTCTGCAAACTTACACCAAAGTCTACAGTCTCACCAACTCCAATGGTCCGGCTGCCGCTGGCTTCGTTTGAACCAAACGGACGCATGAATGCGAGAGAACCCACATCATCAATTACGAAGAAGTGCGTAGACTCACCAACATCGACTAGTCCATTTGCATATCCTCCATCTGGGATACCATTACTATTGGTATCGTTGAAGAGCAAAAGCCCTGCATACTCAGCACCAAACTCTGCGATATTCACTTGGATATTTCCACCGCTTTCTGTCGCAGAAACCATGTATCCTTCATGAACAGAGAAGAAGAACCACTGGAATTCCCAGGTGTTATCGTCCATCCACCACCATTTGCCAAGCATGTCTTCCCAGGTGGCATTCTTGGTCATCCAGTTGATGGATTCGTAGCCAAACTCACCCCAAATTGTATTATTGATCGTTTGAAATGTTGCATCGTCGACAACAGACATATTGCTTGCGTGGAGCCAAATGAAGGTTTCACTCCAATTAAACTCGAACGAGTCTTGTATTAGGCCCATGTCTATGTGCGAGAACAGCTCGTCTCCGTCGACACCAGGTGTCGGATCCCACATTATGTCAACCCACATATATTGGAAGGTAGTTGAGAAGGTGTCATTTGACTGATACATTCTCTTAACGAAGAACTGGTCATCAGTTGTTGCCAGATCGCCGTCCAAATCAAGTGCACCTTCATCAGTGATTGCGAACTTCTCCCACCAGAAATCGGGATTTACATCGCCAAGGGCCAATTGCCAAGGCGTTGAGCGGGTTTGAGACATAAGCGATGCGGGCATGGAGTTGTTGTCAAGACCTTCAGCGTTTATGCAACAATAAATGAATTCAGGGGCAGCGGTTGTGAACGAAATATTAAGCAAGACCAATATGTGGTCATCCAGACGCGTGTGGTAGATGCCACCAATGCTGAACGGACTGGAAATCGGATTCATAAAGTATGAACCGTTGTCGTACCAGTACGAGATGGTCCCTTCATTCATTATTACACTGCTCAGTGATAAGTTGTACATCATTTCAAGATAGACATCCGTGCTGTCACCGGTCATCTGATCATACTCATATCCAGATAGTGAGAATCTAACATTACTTATGTTGTTCAGAAGACTGTCGTTTCCATACAGCCGGATTGATACATTAAACCATTGGCTGTAGTTGACGTGGTTAACAAAGTCACCTGAGGCCGGATCTGTGATTTCAATTGCGTTCAGAGATGTATCTATTAGTATGAGAAGTTCCCTACAGTTTACCGGAGGAATCCAGCATCCGAACGTGTCAAATACATCCATCCAGAGATCAAGAACGCCGGACTGTAGGTCATTTGTGAAGTACCCCTGAAAGATAACGAAATCGTCTCCCGTGGCATTTCCAGTCGGTGTAAACAGAGTTAATGTCTGGTTCAGAATTCTAGTATATTCTGAAAAACCTGTGGTCTCGTTATAGTACCAGAATTCTACTCCTTCGGAAATGTTTACACCTATACCCCGTTCGTACATGAAGAATAGCTTTAGAGGTTCCCACCAGTATTCGTCTATTTGCACAAAGTTCTGGGTATTTATGGTAATCTGTACAAGACCAATATTTATGGATGTGCTGTTTACTCTTATCTGGAACTCATCGCCTCTTGATAGTGCTTGCAGTGGAACACCCAACAGATTAGTGATATTGAAAAGGAAACCAGAGGGGCTTCCGAGCACAAACTCCATGTAAGGGGACTGATTGCTGTAGTATGAAAAGCCAGGTGTAAAGTAGTTACCCTCAGAATCGAACACACCAGTCCAGGTGTGATACGTTCCGTAGGGTGCCATGTCATTCAGTCGTCCTACAAATACAATCACATAATAATTAATGTCCTCCGTGAACTTACTCTGAGCTTCCCAAAAGTCAAAGATTGGTTCGTTGTATTCCGGGGGAGGTGGGGGCATTGCCGTCCCACCTTTCATTCCATCACCAGTTGTGTTGAAAACTTCGCTCCAAATATCCCAGCCATAATCTGCACAATATCTGAGATTAACATGAGCCTGTTGACTAGAAGAATATGTGCCAAAACCCACTTCTGCGCCACCAAAATCGGCTCCTTCGAGCACACTCTTGGGTACAACGAGTATGAATTTAAGCCATATTCCACGTTGAATTGCTGAGGATACTGGAGTATCATTGAGGTATCTGATCTCCAATCTTGGATATGGACCAAACTCCCAAGATGTCGAATCCCATGTGAAATTGCCCGAAAAGGTCTCCGTAGTCTCATTCCAATTGACGTGTATTTGCCCCGTTTGGGCTAAAGCAGGAGGAATTGCAGTAATCGCCGATAGACAGACTAGAAAAAACGCAGTTGCTGAAAGAAGCTTTCTATTCATAGGTTACACACTCTAATTGTCATGCTATAGAACTACAAAACGCTTTCTTGTTTTTTATCTATATTACAATCTCGAAACATTTAATTTAAAGCTTTGCCAGAAAAATTGCGATGTTCCTAAATTTCTTATCCCAAATTCACGAAATTCTGCGAAATATTGGAGAAGCGAAGAGATAGATAAATTCGCCGTTGGGAGTCAAAAACCACATAGGGAGTAATATTCGCTCCCCATACAAATCATTCCTGTTTCGTAAGGACCTTCTCCAGAAGCTGTTTAATTTCAGAGTTATTGCTCCTCAGGTAGATCTTTGATCTTTCCATGATTTTAATGAGATGGATTTTGGCTTCCTCGAATTTGCCGCCTCTCAGTTCTTCAAGAAACTGCTCGATTTCCGATTCTGATTCGAGGTCGTAACCCAGTGCCTTGAACGTAAGCTCTATCATCTGAAGCGTGGAAGTAACATCATCAATTATTCTCCGGATATCAAACGCGACCTGAAGAATCTTAATTGAATTCTTTCTATTAATCTCCAGATACTTTATGAACTCCCTGAATAGCGGAAGAACTAAAATGCCGACCTTGCGCTGTAAATCCTCAGATTCATCCTTAACCTGGTTGATTACGTCCAGAATCCTTATCAGTTGTTGGATGGATCTGTGTCTAGACTGAACCCACTCCTTTAAGAGATCAGATAAATGCTGAGCATCTTCAAATCTTTCTAGGAATAGCTTAAATTTCTCCTTTGGTGAGGCATTATCTACATCCAGATGCGAGGGCTGAGATGCCAAATACGAAGCAACATAGTTGAAGACATCCACAAAATCAGAGAACATTTTTCTGAGATTTTTCAAACCCTCATCATCGCTCGTCATGAGCTATAATATATGTTGCAAATTTTATAAGTCTAGCGATCAGAATTTTCGAGATCTCCAAAAACATCCAAATGCCGCCCACATAGATTTAAAAATAGAGAATACAAATCTCTATATGAAAATTGGGAAAGACTTTCATTTATTATCACGGAGATGAGAAAATGACACAAGAGTGTTGGAAATGTAATGGAATGGAATTTCGATCTGCGATAGATTCTTGGATGAGACGCTCAATAAGATGGACGGAGAATGGAATGGTAAAACAATGCATATCATGCGGGGCAACTCATTATGTTTGTCCTCAATGTCGAGACTTCCTAACAATTGTGGATATAACCAATGTGAGAATCATGAAAGCACAGTGTCCAAACTGTGGACACACGGATGATGAAGTTGCCAAATGGTTAACAGAAATGAGAGAGTACTAGAAACAAACAGTCAATCCATTTATTTTTGGAGTTAAGGACATCTTAAAAAAGGTAATGAAGATGCTTACTTCCTTATTTGTAAGCATCTAGAAGCCAATGCGAATGCCTCTTCTTCGACCGAAACGGATTCCACCTTTTTGACGTTGATCGTGGTAAGCATCATCTATTCCCAGGGCAAATCCAAGCACAAAAAGACGCTCAATGTCTCCATATATACGAATAGCGAATTTATCTGTCCAATCAAATATGCCCCCTAGGAATACGTCGCGCCATTTGTCGGCTTTCTCGATTTCTGCCACAAGTTTTTTCTTATGATCCTCGATTCTAAAGTTCCATCGCATAAAGTCCCCCTGAGCCTTCAGTAGCTTGTTACCCTTTGCATCTTCCAGCCAAATTGCAGGTCGAAAAACTGAAAAGAATTTTTGCTTTGTCCTTGCGACAAAATTGCCTTCTCCATCGAAGATGTCAAAGATAGGGCGCATCGCAATGATTTTCCTTCGAACCTTTCCGCATACTGTACCATCTGTATTCTGTAGTTCTATGTCACGTCTCAATGACAGGATTATTCGATTCATCCGACCGATTACGGCACCCTTTTCATCATAAATATCACCCCACCCCATATCCCACATCTGTTCATGCAATAGGTAGAAGGTTCTAGAAGCATCTAGAAGGCCATCATATGCTTTACCTGCGTCAAAGGCTTCCCTTGCTTCGGCAGTCAATGGGGCTCCACATTCAGTACAGAATCTTGATCCTGCTTCTTTTGCTTCTGCTCCACATTTTGAACAAAACAAATTCATTCACGCTCCACGGAACGAGATTTACCTATATTATATCCTAGATTCAATTAAATTAAACTTATCGTTCTTCCCAAAAAAGAAGAGAATCTGGGGAAAAGATTAATCCTGGTCGTGGTAGGCATCATCTACTGCAATTGCAAATCCCAGCACGGTAAGACGGTCGATATCGCCGTATATACGAATTGCATACTTGTCTGAGAAGTCAAGTACACCCCCCAGGAAAACATCTCTCCACTTGTCTGCCTTCTCTATTTCGGCTATGAGTTTCTTCTTTTCATCTGTGATCTTGAAGTTCCACTTCATGAAATTGCCTTGAGCCTTTAGAAGCTTGTTTCCTTCAGGATCTTCCAGCCAAATGGCTGGGCGAAAGACTGAAAGCAATTTCTGTTTGGTTCTTCCAATCATGTTACCCTCTGCATCGAAAATATCGAAAATCGGACGGAGAGCGATAATCTTCCGACGAACTTTGCCAACAATGGTTCCATCCGGATTCTGAAGTTCAATATCACGCCTAAGAGAAAGAATGATCCTTTTCATTCTTCCAATCACTGCGCCTTTTTCATTATATATATCGCCATAGCCCCAATCCCACATTTGTTCGTGCAGGAGATAGAAAGTATTAGAAGGATCTAGAAGACCATGAACTCGGTGGACGGCTTCCTTGGCTTCTTCAGTCAGAGGAGCCCCACAGTTATTGCAGAATCTTGCACCGGGATCTTTTGCTTCTGTTCCGCATTTTGAGCAATACAAAAACTTTCACATCCTTACTGGAGTTTTTATCTAAGTTATTCTTGCTTTTGACAAATTAAAGTTTTATGCACATCTTGGGAGAAATAGATTCGCAGATGGATTTTTTGTCGAATTCAACATTCAAGAGGAGAAAATTATGAAATATCTAGACCAGATCAAGAAACATTTATTACATTTGTCAATCAGATAGAGATTCAATGGAAAGGAGCTGAAAGGCAAAATGACACGTAAGGTGACGCATGAGGATCTCGATGAATTGTTAAATTTAATGAACAGGACAGGGAATTTTAAAGCCAGTCTAATTTCAACAGATCAAGGACTGGTTATCAGCAGCGCGGTATCGGCTACCACAAATGAGGGGGCCACCGCTGCTATGGCTCCCGCAATCCATGCCACCGTGGCTCAGGTAATTCAGGATTTAGGTATGGGAAGGATTTATGACATAGTTGTTCGATCGGAAAAAGGAACACTGGTCCTGAAGAGCTTCAAAGTTGATGATGAAAGATTTATTTTGACAGTTATAGCCCCTCCATTACCCCCATTAAATGAAGTAATCTCAGAGGGAGTTAGTAGAGTAAGAAGCATATTATCAAAACTGGGAATAACATAGAATTTGCCTGTGTTTCTTGTAGATAGTAACTTATATTAGATTGTCAGCAGATAATTAATAGAAACCTCATGTGTATATAATAGGAGGGCTTTGCTTGAGTGAATTGACTGAAGGTCAAAAGGCCGTGCTGGATCGTCTTGAACGGGAAGTAGCAAGCTTAACCAGTCAAATCAAAACAAAGAAAGAAGAGCTGGAAGAAAAAACCAAAGTAATAGAAAATCAAGAATCACGTCTACGAGAAAAAGCAGCAGTTCTTGATCAAAGAGACGAGGAAATCAAAGAACTGAAAAGAAAAGTAGAAGATCTTAAAATGAACGCTGAGGACCTAGAAAGGAAACTAACCAAACAGAAAGGAGAATTCGAAAGAGAGATTGAACGTGAAAAAGAAATAACAGAAAAGACCAGAAAGGAGCTTAAGGAAAGCACCGAGCGAGCAGAGAAAGAGGTCCAGAAGAAGGCAGAAGAGTTGGAGAAAAAGGATGGAGATATTCAAAAGCTAAAGGAGAAGATTACTAAATCGGAAGATCGATTCCAGAAATGGAGGTCTCTACTTGAAGATGATGCAAAATTCAAGTTATATTTCCTTCTTCAAGACACCGGACCAAAATCCTTTGGCGATATGGCTAAGATTCTTGGAGTCCCTACTCCTTATGTGCAAAAACTGATAGGCGAATTGAAAGAGAAGGATTTAGTCGTCATCGAGGGAGACAAGGTCAAGCAGCTACCTCTTTGAATCCTTTCTTATTGATGTGATTCCTGAGCGTGGGATATTGTCTTCAATCAAGCTTAAAATATTGATGAACATCTTGAAACTAACGAAAGATGTGGATAATACAGCTTTATCCGAAATTGAAAATACAGCGAATAGTTCCTTTGAGAAGATTCTACAGGTCTTGGACTCAGTTGAGAGTAGAGTACCCATCGAAATCGACGAAAATCGATTAGTCATTGATTCAAAGGGAAGGCTTTTCTTAGCGTCTGAGATTATTGCCTTGGGTGGGGATCCTGAAAGAGTAGCTGCCTTTTTGAGATGGCAAGAATTTGAGGAGTTTTGCATGGAGGTTCTAGAACGCAACAGCTTTCAATGCGCGAAAAGACTGAGGTTCAAACATGATAATTGGTGGGAAATCGATGTGGTCGGAGGCAAGATGCCAATCATACTATGCGTAGACGCAAAACACTGGACCCTAAGACCAGGAAAATCTGCAGCAATCAAGCGATTAACAGACAAGCACATCGATCGTGTCAAAGCATTCGTTCATGTTCTACCAACGCTGAAAACAAAATTGGGATTTCTAGAGTGGAAGAAAGCGATAATAATACCGGTGGTAGTAACCTTATTTCAAGAAGTGATAGGATTGCACCAGAATGTTCCGGTGGTTCCATTCTTTAAGTTCAATCAGTTCATACAAGAGCTATCAATTCACTCAGATCAGGTTCTTAATCTGGAAGGCAGAATTTGATGTAAAAACGGCCTGGAATTGGCTATCTCGTTGTTTTCATTCTCTCGATTTCTCCAATTCTGTTGCTCGCCTTTCTAAGATTTAGGAGAGCACTTCCCAGATGATTATAGGAAGGAATAACAGCCATAATTAACAAATCCTTTGTGGCCCGCTTGAGTACAGTCACCCCGCCAGTTCCTTCGATTATAACTTGGCGGAGCTGCCCCTGATTCGTATATTCAACTGCCTGCTCACCCAGAGATAACATTCCTGCAGATAGGGCGGAAATGTTGTCTTGGTCTATGTTGTTGTCAAAGCTTACCGAAACTGGAAATCCTGTTTCACCCACAATGACAGAACCCAAGATGTGGGGGTTTCCAACAAGTTCATCAAGAACGCCTTGCAGCTGATTAAGCCTTTCTTGTTCTTTGGGCATAGAAGCTGATTTAGGCATAGATTTTCACCACGAGAAAAAGTCTGAGTCGTTTTCCTACTATGAATTCTCACAAACCGAACTTAAAAACATTTCTTTAAATCCAGAGAACTTAATCAGAACTTTTTAATTTGAATAAGTCAGTTAGATTTTGTTGATTTGAGGTTTTCATAAGCTAGACAGGGAGGAATCAGCTTGCAAATAGCCGTCGGAACTCTAAATCCCGTCAAGATAGCAGCGGTTAGAGACATCTTAAATCGAATATATGGAAAGATTGCCCTAATCTCTCTGGGCGTGGAATCCGGAGTACCTAATCAACCTATCGGTTTGAATCAGACCTTAAACGGAGCAATAAATAGAGCTAAAGAAGCTTTGAAAAAAACAAATGCCGATCTCGGTATAGGCATAGAGGCGGGTCTGGTTAGAATACCCTTCACAATTACTGGTTTTTTTGATTATCAATTCTGTGCCATAATTGACAGGCAACAATGGATCACTCTAGGTTCGGGTTCAGGATTTGAGTATCCTCCGATTGTCATAGAAGGAGTTGTAAAAAAGAATTTAGAAATTGACGAAGCAATGGAGAATATAACGGGAATCAAAGATATGGGAGAACGCCAAGGTGCAGTTGGTCATCTAACACATGGAATTCTCCTTAGGAAGGAGTTGACAGAGCAATCAATTCTGATGGCTATGATTCCTAGAATCAATGTGGAGTTGTATAGAAGTTGAGGATTGGAGTTTTTCATTATCGTGAAAAATTGGCGTGGCCTGGTCTGCAACTAATAAAGGCCATAAGAAACCGCAATCTTACACCGGTAACACTCAGGATCCAACAAGTTGCGGCACTTGTAAATTCTAAGTCTTCCTTGATGATATCAGGAAATGATCTTGCATCTCTTGATGCAGCAATTGTGAGGACTATAGGTAGAGGAACTCTTGATAGAATTACTTTCCGCATATCCGCTCTTGAGCATCTAGAGAAAATTGGCGTAAAGGTCATCAACTCTGCTTATACTTACAGAAGAGCCAAGGACAAATACGCCAGTCTTTTTTATCTCCAAAAGGCGGGTATTCCAATTCCCAAAACGGTCATAACCGAGCGTCTTGGGGAAGCAATACACGCAGTAGAGGAAATTGGAGAAGTTGTAATCAAACCTCTCATCGGGGCTAGGGGGCTTGGCTCAATCAAAACAGATAATCCTGATCTGGCTTTCAGAGCGCTTAAAACAATACACAGGCTTGGTTTGGTTTTATATGTTCAAGAGTATGTTCCGAAACCAGATAGAGACATTCGGGCATTTGTCGTGGGGAATGAGGTAATTGGGGCAATGTACAGAACAGCCCCATCTAATGGTTGGAAAACAAACATTTCAGTGGGAGCCAAGCCGACAAAATGCGATCTGAACGAAGAACTAAAGGAACTGGCAATAAAATCCACAGAAGCCCTGGGACTTGAATACACAGGTGTTGACATAGTTGAGGGAGCAAATGGTCCTGTTGTGCTGGAATTGAATGCTGCCCCATCTTGGCGTGGCTTACTTGAAGCCACAGGCGTTAATGCTGCGGACCATATAGTCGATTATCTGGCTGGAAGCATGAATCGATAACTATTGAAATAGTCAAAGCAAGCTGCTCTTCAAATCCAGCGTCAAAAATAGAAGACGATAGTTACAGATATCAGATTTGTATTTCAGACTCGGATTCTATGAATTTGGAACCTTTTGTCCCACATACGGGACAGCTTTTGGGTGACACCGGTGTTGCAGGATAGCCGCAGGTTGGACAAACGAAATACTTTTTCGGCTCTATGTCCTCGCCCGCTTTCAGTTTGGAGTATGCATCTTCAAACATCTTTTGATGAATCTCTTCAACTTTCTTGGCCAATTCAAAGCTTCCATATGCTTCCATATCCTCATCCGCTTCAGCTTGACTCATTACAGCGGGATATATTAGCAGTCGTTCATCTTCCTCTCCTTTGAATGAAGCCAAGAGATTCTCTTCTGTGGATTTTATCACACCTAATACCTTTAAGTGATTGAATGCATGAATGGTCTCGCCAAATGCAGCTATTCTGAACAGTCTGGCGATTTCAGGATAACCTTCTTCTTCGGCTTTCTTGGCAAATGCCAGATACCGTCTATTGGCTTGACTTTCGCCTGCAAAGACGGATCTCAGATTCTCACGTGTTTTAGCTTCCTTATGTTTTGCCAAATTCTCACCCCATTAATTAAAACAGAGTTCTTACCTATCTTTACTTTCTCTTTCTTCAATTGTTTTCTTTATGTCTGCCTCAATAACTGATCGTTCCTTGAGATCTCTCGTTTCATCCTCAACCGTTTTTCTCCATCCTTTCTTTTCTCCGATTTTGGCTCTTAACTTCCACTTCAAGGATTTGGGCTCAGTTTCAATGACTTCCTTCAGCTTGTTCATCCTATCTGTAATTCTTTTAACTTCGTCCGGAGTTAGATCATAATACTGCATAAGACCGAGGCATTTATCGATGTTTTCCATCACATCGTGGTATAAACCCCAATTCTTCGCGCAGAGCTCAGCAATGTATTTGATGTTGATAATACCGGGCTTGTCTTCTTCTCCTAATGGATTGTCCTTTATAGCGCTGAGTATGTCACGAACATCTTTCTCATTTATCTTATATATCTGGAGCTTGGTGATTAGTAGATCACCCAACGTTATCGTGTAGTCTTCAATCGTCAGCCGTTTCTTCAGCTCAACGTCGTGCTCCATTTCAAAAGTATCCATAAATATGTCAACATGGTTATCAGGACTGCCTTTATAAAACTGCATCCTGCGGCCAGCTGTAGCAATCATCACATCCTTCTCTTCCTCGTATCCATTTTCCTTAAACAGCTTGACAATCTTTTTGGCTTGCTTCCCCAAACCTACCATGTCAATATCCGAGTAGTCCCTCTCACAAAAATTTATTATCTTGCAATGGTTTCGAGCAGCCAAACCGCCAATTAGTCTCAAGATCACGCCTTTCTCTCTTGCGGAATCAATCAATCTTATAGCTTCGGTTATCTTGTCTTCTCTGGCTGCTCTGCTATTTGAAAAAGAATCATCTGGATTACTCATAAAACCACTTCACCATGCTAATCTCGGAGTTCATTATTGCCAAATCCAGCAATTCACATCTGAATCACGGTTATGATCCGATCCGTTATTTTCATTATTCAAGATTTATCAGACTTAATTACAAGATCATATAAAAAGTGGAAGGAATAAGCCAAGCAGATGTTTTAAGCATCCTTAGCAAGTTTCATGGGCTCATCGCAACAGAATATGAACCCACAAGCTCCTTTACAATCTTCTACGATCTGCACCTTCTTGTTGCATCCACCTTGGCACTCCCAGATTTGACCTTTCCTATATTCTTGTTTTACAACATCTTTGCCTTTACCTTCATGCGTATGCTCCATAGCAACTCACCCGATTTTACTGGGTTTCATTCTTAATTGCCCAATTTCCTAACGATAAACCTACAATATAACACCGTTATATAAATGTTTCCATCGTAGCTGTAAATCCATCTCAGGGCATAGCAAGGGGCTTATGGACCCAAAGATCCTATGACTATTAATCCGCTTAAATGGAAATCTCTTGGCCATCTGAGTCTGGTTTTTGGCTTCTGTAATTGGCAAAGAAAAGCAACAGGATCAACACAGTAAAGATTGCGGTTGAGATAAGACCAAGCTCGAATCTAACTATAATGTCTGGCATAAGATAGGTGGCATCAAACAAAGCGGCTTCAGATTCCATAAGGCCAAATACATGGTACCCAAAGAAATTCCAAGAAGCGTGAAAAGCTATCGGAGGAATAAGAGAATTGGTCCTTAAGCGGATTAACGCAAGCGAGACGCCACCTAAGAAAATGTTTATGATGAAGAGGATGATCGATTCTACAGGATACCCATAAGGAAGGACCGCAAATACATGTAGTGAAGCGAAGGAAATTGAAGAGAATAAAATACTGAATTTTCTACCATGGATTTCTGTAGCAGTGAGCATGTAACCCCTAAAAGTGTACTCCTCGAAGGACCCGACACCGAATTGGGCTACTTGTGCCACTATGAGGAGTGCTGCTGCCTCGAAAGGGAAAATAATAGGACTTGAAATAACCAAACCTCCAATCACAGTGGCCACAGCCACGTGAAAAGAAACCAGTATCATAGCCACGCTGTAATGAATCGAAGTTGACCTCTTCCAACCTGGCGGGAGATCTATTCCAATCGATCTAAAGGACATATTTGCCAGAGTCTGGAAAACGAGTGTTATAAGGAACATCGAAGGGTAAAACATAGATTCGAAGGGACTGCCAATTGCCAGGAATCCAAGCATTAAGATGATGGCAAATAGCGTGAAGGGGGCTAATGATCTGTATCCTCTACCTACCATAATAGAATCTCCACAACTGCATTATAGCTCTAGAAAGACATTAGATAGAAACTGTTTAATATCGTTTAGTTTATAAACTAAGAAGAATCTTAGTTTGAAAGGTGTTTTCACTGATGGCATCGGAGCCCAAAGACAACACAAAAGAGAAAAAAAAGAAGAAAAAGAAGAAAAAGAAAGAAGAAAAGAGAAAATGGGAACTTGTAAGACGCGTTTTACCATTTCTCAGGAAAAAAATAGCAATACTTGTTGATGGGCCAAATATTTTGAGAAAGGAATTTAATATTCGATTGGAAGACATAAAGGATGCAGGAAAGGAGTTGGGGAGAGTACAGGTTGCAAAGGTTTACTTGGATCGCTACGCCCCCGAAAAGCTTTTTGAAGCCATTTCTAATAGCGGATTTGAGCCAGTAGTCAGTGCAGTAGATGTTCATGTTCAAATGGCGGTAGATGTTATGAATTATCTCTTGGACTCGGATATTAAACTCGTTATGATTGCAAGTCGTCATGCTCGCTGTGTTCCTCTGCTGCGTAAATCCAAGGAAAAGAACGTAGAAACTGCAGTTATTGGATTTGATCCTGGATTCAGTATTGCGTTGCAAAATGCAGCAGATTATGTCTTCAAACTTGAGGTATAGTTGATATCCTATTCTTTTGACCTGGCAATGTATTTGTCTATTTCATCCCTTGGAAGCACTTGAGCTTTCTTGGTGTCTGTGTCAACAATGCCTATCTGGATATTATCTGATGAAATGTCTTCAACAGCCTCAGCTATGGATTTAATGGCCAAAACAATTCCAGAATCAAGCTTCATCCGTGGCCTATAATTCTTTGCAAGATAAGGCTTTATGTTCGCATCACTTCCAATCGAGGTCGCCTGCCACCCATAAAATGTGCCACTCGGATCTGTTGAAAAAAGCTGTGGTCCTTTCGCATCGACGCCCCCAATAAGCAGGGCTACGCCAAACGGGCGGATGCCGCTCCTCTGAGTATATAGCTGCTTTGTATCACTTATCTTCTTTGTCAGAGTTTCGATCAATATTGGTTCATCATAGGTTAGCCTTTCAATCTGCGCTTGAACTTGGGCATGCTCCAAAAGTATACGTCCGTCCGCGTGGAGCCCCGACAAAGCAGTGATGATGTGCTCATCGACTATGAATAGCTTCTTTGCACTAACAGGATCCATAAGATCTGTTGCAGATTTTTTCTGAACAACTATGACAGCACCATCCTTTGCCTTAATTCCAACAGCAGGAGTACCGTGTCTTACTGCCTCTATGGCGTATTCGACTTGGAATAATCTGCCTTCAGGATTGAATACTGTTATTGCACGATCATAGCCCATAGTATCTTTCTCGAACACAAAAATACACCATCCAATTATAGGGGGATATTCATCGGTGTAGTAACACATTCCTCTTAATAAGTCTTTTCAGAGTAGTTTGAAAGACTTCTCAATCGTTGAACGATCAAGAATTGGATTGTTCTGAACATGTAGGTCCTCGCAGTGACTCTGGAAATTTAAATCAACAATTGACTAAGAAAATCTTGCAGAATAAGCAAAGGGCTAACTAGTTATGAACTTCTGCAAACGATTTGCTATCTTCATCAGATTTCGTTTCAGCTCATCGGGATCTAAGAAGTATCCGCTTCTGGGAGGTTTTCCTGGTTCATACTTCTGACCCCACCGCAGATAACCTAACTCAAGAAGTCGGCGTATAACAGTTCCGTAAAAATTACGGCGACTGTATTTGAAAGCTTGGTTTTTCCATAGAAATTTCTCAGAAGCGAGTCCGCTAGCAAATTTGCTTATCTGCCATTTGGATGCAAAAAGCTTCTGCTCTTTCATCCATCTCAGGAAAATAACCAGAGCATTATAGGCCTTCTTCTGTCTCCTATCTGGGAACACGTCCTTGGCCAC